>CAJXHA010000055.1 GCA_913053615.1 uncultured Bacteriovoracaceae bacterium
GTTGCTCCCAGTATCGTTGCTGAAAAAAATAATGCAAGATGGACAATCGCTGTCACTCAAAGTGGTAACTCATGTTTACAAATGAGTCGCTTTCGCTCAAAAATTAGAGTGCTTGGTGTAACGAACTCTAAGAAAATTGTACGAAAAATGAGCCTCTACTGGGGGATTACACCTTTTTATTTTAATGTCGATGAAGAAGATCTTTTAGCTGCTCAAGAGTTAATGATTGAGACTTTAAAAGAGAAAAACTTACTTACTGTTGGGGATAAAATAGTTATTACTCACGGTGATGGAAAGTATTTTAAACAAGGAACTTCTAACTCGATTTCACTAGAAATTATCAAAGAAGTTGCAAGACCTGATAAGCAACATCACACAAAATCTCAAGAGGTTGAGATTCCTAATGGAAGAATCATTCTAGACACAAGTATCTGTGCTAGTTGCCAAACATGTATCAGCGTTTGTCCTCATGATATTTGGAAATTTAATGCACAAGAGAGAGTAACAAGTATTGATGTAAATAATGCAAAGAACTGTGCCAAGGATATGGAGTGTGTGAATAAGTGTCCAACTGGTGCGATTGAGATATTTGCTACTGACTTATAAGCGATAATGGATCAGCTACTCTCACTCTCTAAAGAAAGACTTTCAAATCTTCAGATTGTAGATTGGTCTTATACTGAGAGTGATATTCCTCTAACCTTCGAACAATATGACCAATGGGTAGAAAATAAGCTTAATGGAAAACTGACCTATTTAAGTGATGAAAGAAAAGAGAAGAGAAAATCCCTAAAAAGTATTTTTGCTGAATTTGAAAGTGCACTTGTCTTTCTTTTTGATTATACCCCTGAGAGAAAGCGACTTTTAGAACAATCAAATAATTATCAATTAGCTTCTTATGTAACTGGCTTTGAAGGAATCGATTATCATTATTGGATTAAAGATAAATTAGATTTCATTGCAAAAGAATTAGCACTTGAAAATTATACTTTTTCTATCGATGCACAACCGGTCTTAGAAAGAGATCTGGCTTACCGTGCAGGACTTGGTTGGTTTGGGAAAAATTCCATGCTTATTTCTAAAAAACATGGAAGTTTCTTTCTGATTGGATCCCTTTTAATCAGTAAAAAACTTGATCTTCCAAAAGAGCACGATATTGAAACAGACCATTGTGGAAATTGCACTCGTTGTATCGATGCTTGTCCTACCAATGCAATCATTGATAATAAAGTTTTAGATGCAAGTCGCTGTATCTCTACCTTTACTATCGAAGAGTTTAAACCCACACCAGCTCCCCAAGGCTTTGAGAAAGTTGAAAGTATTATTTTTGGCTGTGATATCTGCCAAGATGTTTGCCCATGGAATAATAAGCCACTACAAAAAGCTGATATTAGTCATGATGAAGTCGAGTGGATGCAATTTTTTAACGATGATCTTGAAAATTTAATTCAAAAACTAAACCTTATGAGTAATCGTGAATACAAGAGAAAGTTTAAAGGCACGCCACTAGAAAGAACAGGTAGAGTAGGTATGCTTAAAAACTTACAAGCGAAATTAAAGCTCTAATTCTTTTTTGATAAAATGATAAAGATGACCACTGGCTGAGCTAGGTTCATGGTGAGGCATTTTCTTTGGCTCATGTGAGCTCACCTTATTACCAAGATTTTCAAGCATAAAACTAAGTGCTTCCATTCCACCATTTCCAACAACCACATCATCACTTCCAGTGATTAAGTGAATTCTCTTACCTTTTAATTGAAAGGAGATCTTTTCATCCTTTATCCATGGGAAAACAAGATCACTATCAAGATTCTCATCAACTAATTGACGGCGAATATTAAGTGTCTTTTGATAAAAATCACTTTCAAATAAATGATTATCTTTATGCTGGCTAATCCCTAGACCAACTCCAATAGCAAGGGCATCACTAAATTGCTCTAATTCTAATGCCTTTAAGCTTAAGAGGGCTCCAAGTGAGTGTCCGGCCAAGATTATCTTTTCAGGTGTGAAATCAATTTGAGTTAATAGCTTTTCATAAGCGGTGATAAAACATTCATGAGCATGCTCTGTAAAATCCTCAAAACTTTTTATTGGATAATATCCACCGAGCTTATGGCCAGGAAGATCAAATATAATACTTGGAATATGTCCTTCACTAAGTCTTTGGGCCCATGAAATATTATCACTCTTAGAGGCCGTATAACCATGAGTAAAGAGAGCTACGACCTTCTGCTCATGTGTTTCATTAGGTATAAAGCTCAGCGAGTTAAATTTAAAATAGTCATTTTCTAGGCATTGATAGTGAAGTTTTGTTTCCATGAGCTGAATAATAACAATCCTTAGGGGAATTGGCATTAGTTGTTGCAGCGCAAATATGCAAAAACTGGATCAAATTTGATTGACACTATCGAGTTAAATCATTATCTTAGACAAATCCAAAAAGAATCGCCCTGATAGCTCAGTTGGTAGAGCAAAGGACTGAAAATCCTTGTGTCGGTGGTTCGAGTCCGCCTCGGGGCACCATTTTTTTTGTGATATCTAAAGCCAGAGTTTAACCCACTCTGGCTTTTTTGTTTTCAGAGATGAAACTTCTTTTCTTATCAAGCATTAATTCGTTTTAAAATTACTTCATTCAAATTATTAAACTCTGTTAATTAATAACGGAGGAATAAGAAACGTTTCCCCGATGATTTTATGTTTAAGCTAACATCAGAGGAATTTGAAGCTTTGAGATGCCAAAGTGGCATCTCAAAAGATGGAAAGGGAGGAAGGCATTACCAACCTCTTGTTTTTACAGAGAATGGAGTAGCAATGTTATCTGTTGTATTAAAAAGTGACCGAGCGATAGAGGTTAATATTTTTATAAATAAAAATAAATGTAAAAAGATTGGGTTAAAAAATTGAATATGGATGATCAATCCTTTGAGTTCTTGTTACTTTATTTGGAGCAAGTATTTTCTATTGAGATACTTTGTCCTGATGAGTGCCATGAAAGAGTTCAAATCCTAATTAAAAAAGATCCTGATCATTTATTGGACTTATATTTAAATTACCTATATCAGCGAGAAGAAGAAATATGAGTAATGTGTATTTCGAGAGTCGTTTTATTTATTGAGTTAACTAATTAGTTATGTTATACTTTTGGTTAAGTTGGAGGTAGCTTGTATAAAGTTATATTAACTAAAAAGTGCTCTTGTGAGCTACTTAAGCAAAAAAAGTCAGGTGATCTATCTAACGATGATTTGATTCTCATTAGAACATGGATTAGTGAAATGTCAAACTTTGGCCCTGACTACATTGAATCCTGTGGCCATTGGAATGATCACAAATTAATAGGTAATAGGTCCGGACAAAGATCATCAAGCTTTAGTTCATTTGGAAGAATTATTTATAAAATAAAGAATAACCAAATTGTGATCAGTGTAGTTAAGATAACAGTTGATCATGATTATAGCTAAGGAGAACTTATGACTAAACAAATAGAGGCTCTATCTTTTTTAGATGATCTTATTGATGGGAAGGTGACTCCTGGAAAAATTGTAAGAGCAAGAAGAGAATCCCTTGGACTAACTCAAAAAGATATTTATGACTTAACAGGTATTAAGACAACATTTTTATCAGCTGTAGAGAATGATAAAAGAAATTTAGGGGTGGATACAGCTTCAAAGATCGCTGCAGCGATTGGGCTTCATCCATCATCTATACTTTTTCCAGATGACTTCGACGTAGATAAAGAAATTGCTAAGATAATTAAACGAAGAAAAAAGCTTTTGAAAGATAAGGCAGCATAATATGACCAAGAAGAAATCAGGAAAAAAAACACATTCAAAAATTTATTAGACTTTATGAAAGGATTAAAAGTGAGAGGTAGAGAATTAATTGTTGTACTAATTTTGTCATTTTTAAGCTTGAAACTACTTGCTAAAAGTAAGGTCTGTTTAAAAAAAGAAATACCAGTTTATTGTGAAGAGGAATTAGAAGGGCTTCACTCGTTAAATGGAAGTTTGTATTATAAAGGCCAATATTATGAGTTCTCTGCCAGAAGAGCTTTTTCTAAGGATTGGTGTAAATCATCTCTACTAGGTATTCAAGGTGTGATGCGTGGCGGTGACTTCTGTGTAGAGTTTGAAGAAAAACTTTCTTTAAATGAATTAACATTGAATCGTGTTAGTGGAGATAAAAAGAGTTGGTCGTATTTTAAGTAAATTGAAGTATAGAAGTTCGATAACCTGAGATGTCGGTGTACCGTTTTTTGTTTTCAATTATTCTTGAACACTTTACTCCAGGTTTACTTACAATTAAGGCTAGGTACAGGTCCTTTATGCCGAGTCGAATAAAGTTTTTAACTACTTTATAATTCTAGAATAAATCATTTCAAATTAAATTAGAGAGAAACTTATGAAAATGACATCCATGTTTTTTATTTTATTTGGACTTGTGAGCTGTGCTTCTTTTAAAGAAACTCATACATGTTATCAACCATTTAATTTTAACGGTGGTAAGTTTAAATATTGTAAAAATATCAAGGCAAATAGAATTGTATTATATGACATTGAAAAAGAAAAAATAATGGCAGAAGGGGGACTGAAGGCCGTGAGTCTACCTAAGCCAGGAATCGTCTACTTTAATAAAATTGGAGAAGTCATAAAATTCTATGGAGATAAACTTTCTAAAAGTGAAGTCATTACAGGTACGAAGGGACTAACTGATTTAGGTTTTCTTTCAAAGTTTCAAAGTGGGAATAATTATCATCTACTTTATAAAAAAGAAGGTATTGCAATTATTGATAGGGAAACTGGAAACATTTCAAAAAATCTAATTACTAAGTATGGGGATGACCAAAACCATAAAGCAAGAGCTAATCAAACAATCCCTGGGAAGCTAGAGTATGCTTTTGATGATATTCTTATAAGGTATGGGAATTGGGAGGATAGGAAACATTTGTATCGTTATCAAGTATATGACAAAGATGGAAATCCCCAATTAAAAGATCCTGTAAACTCTAAAAATACTAGTATTGTTCTCAATAGTGGTGAGTACTTATTGGTCAAAGAAGTTGATAAAGAAGAAGGACTCGTAAGACCAGTTGTAACTGGTGTTGAAGATGATTTTTATACTGAAAATAATATAGAAGGAATTATTTTACTGGAAGAAGAAACTTGGAGTACAAATAGTGTCGTAAAAGGACGTGCTACTTTACCTGTATTTAAACATTTTATTATAGTTTCAAATAAGGACGGAAAAAAGACTTATCAATTATCTTCTTATACTAAGAATTATAAGTTAAGTCGTGATCAACAATTAGTACAGTTTAGAGAAGCCCTCACTCCAAAAGCTGATAATAAGACGCAGAATTATAATAAGCTTGTGTGGGTGGAAAGCGTTTATAATTATCGTAATAAGAAAGATAAATTCTTTACTCAAAAGAGACCATTATTAGTTGCAAGTAATGGAAAAGCGGTTATTGCTAATAGTAAGGGTGTTCCAAGTATCACTTATGCCAGCGAGAAGGATTATTACGCGAAAACTAAAGCAACCAAAGATATGTATGCAGAGTATATAGCGGCCCAAAAGCGCCGTACAGAATTGGATAAGTCTTATGCAGAGTCAGCGAGAAAAAGAGATATGGAAATCGCTCGTCAGCAAGAGGAGCAAGAACAAAGAAAAAGAGCAGCTAGAGAACATGATGCTAGGGCCAATAGAGCTGCTAAGGATGCTGCATGGTCGGGAGTGGCCAATCAAATTCAAAATGCAGGAAGGGCCAGTAAGAAGAAAGCTGATTGTATTAGAAAAAGAACTCAAACTAAAAAAGATTATTTAGATAAAAAACAAGGCTGGTATCAAACAGGTGGATGTTAATTAACCAATCGGTGGAGTAAGCTGACTTTCACTTTCAAGTTCTTCAAGAGAGGGAATCTCAATCGGCTTGGCCGCATGTATCGCTTTTTTAACCCATAAGAATCCAAATGAAGAGGATATGACACTTCCTACTACTATTGAGCTCCAAACAGCGGCGATAGGAAGGTTAAGCCATTTTAGACAAATGCTGGCTGAGGTAACTGATATGGATACTCTTGCGAAAGTAATCCAAAAACCTGGCCATGAGCGCCCGATTCCTTGGAAAACATTGGCTTCGATAAAAGCAATGGCAAAGAAGACATACCCTATTGGTACTATTTGAAAATAGAGTAGAGCATACTTTACAACTTCAGGGTCTGTGGTGAAGACTTGAATTATTTGAGATGCAAAGATCAATGCAAATAATGTAAAGACAAAAGCTGCTCCAGCTCCAAACTGTACTGCTTTCTTTAAAACTTCATCGACACGATCAATTTTCTTGGCCCCGATATTTTGACCAATCATAGACATAGCTCCAAAACCAAATCCAATGGCAGGAATAAAGGCAAAGAACTCAATTCTAAATCCGATTGAAAAGGCAGCGGCACCGGCCTCTGAAAAAGAGTCCGAAACAAGGTGCATAAGGGCAGCAAAGCCAAGTGGATTAAGAACTTGGTTTAAAGCCGCAGGGAAGCCGATATCAATAACTTTTTTTACTGATTCCCATCTAAGACGTAGATTACTAAGTTGTAGTGGAACCATCATCTTAGGACGCATGATTATAGGTAATGCCATCGCTAGAAATGTGAATTGTGAAAAGAGAGTTGCATAGGCAGCTCCGGCAATACCAAGCTTAGGAAAACCAAAGTGTCCAAAAATTAATATTGGATCAAGTGTAATATTAACTAAGGTTGAAAGTGCAAAAAGTTTCGTGGCGGTAAAATTATCACCTTGAGCATTAAAGGTGATTGATGTTTTCATCATTAAAAAACTAAAGATTGAGCCTGTTGTTACAATTGTAAAATAAGGGATTGCTAAAGGATAAATTTCTCCAACAGCTCCGGAGAGAACCAGTAAGTGCTCCTTTAGAGAAAGGATAACAGTTGTAAATAATAAGGCGGCAATAATAACTAAGAGAAAACCTTGTCCTAGAACTCTCTGAGCTTCATCTTTTTTATCAGCTCCAATATTTTGTCCTACCAGTACCGCTGTCCCAACTGAAACCCCCATCGCAAGAGACATCATGACAAAGAGGACAATTTGAGAAATAGAGACAGCTGCAATGGCAGATGCAGATAATTTTGAAACCCAAAAAGCATCTACGATATTATAAAGTGAATGAAAAAAGACTGATAACATCATCGGCCATGCCACTGACCATAATTGTTTTGGGATATTACCAGAAGTAAAGTTTTGACCTTGCATAGACACCTTTGACTATACAAAGAGTATTCTAATATTCGCATAAAGTCTTTAAGTAAAAATGCTCCAATAGTATATTTTAGAACACACTGATTGTTGTAGAATCGATAACTTAGAGCTCTTTTATACTTGGGGTAATGTTACTGGATGTTACTACTTTATTACACTCTTCCATAATAGAATATTTTTATAAATTTATAAGTATTAATTAATAAGTTAATTTTTGGAGGATTAATGAAAATCTCAACTTTAAAAGTATGTATGCTTGGTTTGTTTTGCTTAAATGCCTTTGCAAATGATGTTAGTTTAAATCAGGAATATAGCAAGACCATAGACATTCAAATGAAAAATTCTAGATTAAATATGAAACATTATGATGAATCTCTCTTCTTAGAGTGTGTGGATGATGAATGTAATGAGGCTTTTTTTGCTACGAATACTGATGGAAGGATTACTAGAGATATTAGTCAAGAAGACTTTACTTTGAAATTAAGCGACTATGGAGATGAGGTTGTAAAGCCACATGAAAGTACACTTACTTTTATTAGAAAAGATATGTGTAGTTTAGCAAAGCCAAGAGTTAAACTTGATCCATATGGGGATTTTAATTCAGGGTTTTCAATCAGAAATATGATTAGAATAGCAAAGAGTGTAGAAGCTGATCATAAAGATGGAAGTTTAGGAGTTGGTGAGGGAGTTGCACATACTGTCGATTTTCTCGTTACAACTCCAGTGACCATTGTTTATGATGGAATGCACATAGTAATGATGTCCGGATTTTGTTTAGGCTTCTCAGCTGCAAGTGGACTTAAGTATTTAGTTTGGGATTTACCAAATAAAATTATTAATCCAGCAAGAGCAAATGATTATCGCTATACTTACTTAGATAACGATGCCAAGTATTATAGAAAAATTGCTAAAAGAATTAATAAAATGAGTGAAAAAGGTGAGTCTGAGCTTAAAAGAACACAGTTCAATGAACTCGTATACAGGCTAAAAAGAGAGTTCCCTATAGAATAAATATACTTAGAAAAGAAAAGGGCCCTTGCTGGGGCCCTTTATATATTTAATTTATATTTTACCTAAGCTTCATTCCTTTAGAGAATAAATATGGTGAACGACAATTACCATCTGGACAACCGCGAACTGGCTTATATTTATAGTTAAAATAGATGGTATTATTCCTTTTTGAGTACTCAGTTGAAATACTTGAGTCTAACCAAACTTCATTACATACAACATTAACAGAGTCATTTTGCATTATTGCTGCAACTTCATCCATTACAGTACTAATTTTAACATTATTAAATCTAAAAACTCCATCATGGACTGAAATATTTAAGTTCTCCCATAAAACTCTGCTAGCAAGACTCTTCCCATCTTCACAACTAGAGTCAACTTTTAGGTTAAACATTATTGGAGGAAGTGATTTTGAGTGCCTTCCCATCAAATGATAATTTTGATCAATAATTTCTTTTCTGTATTTAAGAATTAATGGAAGATCTTTCATATACTTACCCATTCTTTCTCTCATAAAACCTCTATGACTATTTAAGAACATTGAAAATACTGCAAGATCATCCATTCTTTCATAGTAAGTAAAATCACCATCTTTCATCATCACAAAAAGAAGTAGTTCTTTTACCTTATCTAAGTTTGTTTCAATAACTTTTGAATAATTTCTTTCACCGCGCCAGTAAATGTCTTGCATATCTTCTTCTAATGTAACGACTTTATTAACTTTTGTTTGATAAGCTTTTATCAATTCATTAATAAGTGGCTCTATTTGAGAAATAATTTTAAGCTGGTCAGCTGCTATGTTTTCAGACGCATTAATTAGACTATCAAAAAATAACTTTAAGTTTTTATTATTTGGATGTCTGTTTTCATATTTACTTGTTTCTTTTTCTAGTTTTTGAACTGCTTTTTTAAAGTTTAATTTTACTGTTCTAATCGCATTCGCTCTTACTTTTGAACTCTCATACATCGTTGAATTAAACTTATCTAGGTCTTCTAGACTTCTGGCTCCTGAATAGAAATAATATTTTATATTTCCTCTCGATAATCCAACATAGTCATTTAGAGTGTCCCATTGAGAAAATGCACTCATTGAAAGAATTGACACCATAAGTGTCATCATAAATCTTAACTTCATATTTTACCTCTCTTTAAATTTGTTTATTTGTTACTGAAGGTAAAAGTGAATGTAAGCTCAAATATATAGAACTATGAACTTTTTACAGAGATATGCTGTTATTTTTATGAGCTTTTATGTTCATACATTTAGTTTTTATAGTCAGCCTGAAACCATAACCTTTTTTCAAAGACTTTGAATGAGAACTTTTGAAATGAAATAATATCTATATCTCAAGGAGGAGATATGCGGATATTCGGAATACTTTTATTATCAATTTTTGTTTCATGCGAAGAAGTCGATCACCCCAATTCTCAATTTACTGTCGAAATCGATATTGGAAGGGATGGCTTTATATGTTCTGCTCATGAATATAAGAAAAATATCTATTTAACTTCTGCTCACTGTGTACCAGCTAAGCACCGTAATAAAATATACCTAGATCGTAATGCTAAAGTCGCTAAAGAAATTATTGTTCATCCCCAATGGGATGCTCATAATGTTCGTTATGATTTGGCCATTGTTAAGCTGGGTGAGAGTGATGGTATTGCAAATTTTGAGATTGATGAAGTCTTTGTATTAGATGAGATTGAGTCGATAGTTATGCAGCAAGGAAGAAAGGAAGTAAAAAAACATAGGGTTGAAATTTTACAAGATGATCGTTTTGCAACCAAAGATATTCAAGGAGCTCTTTGTAAAGGAAACTCTGGCTCTCCTGCATATTTCTATGATGGCCAAGATTATATTTTAGTTGGAATTGCTTCTGGAATTACTAAAGAGTCTGGAGGGTGTAATAATGGAGGCTACTCAATTTTTGCAGATCTTTATGGAGCAAGAGACTGGATAGAAGAGAATACATACTAGTGTAGTCAGAAAAAAACCTTAATTCAATGACTTGGCCAATAGGTAGGAATTACTTTTATTGTTTCAAGTCAGGCATACTAGTAAAATAGAGATGGAAGTGAAGTTTGAACTTTGAGGGAATGTTGAAGCTCATAATACTTATATCTACATTTATTGTATCAATTAGCTTATTCGCAGCAGATAGTTGTGAAGTTGAGATTGGACTAACAGAAGAAAGCCAGGCAGAAATGTTTGGGCTTGTTCGATCAGTTCAAAACATATCAGAACCTGATCGATGTAGCTTAGCAATTCAATATGATCCCGAAAATCCGCAAGTTTACGAAACCATAAGAGCAGGATTAGAAACGAGAGGGTATACTGTTACAAGGTATAACCCAGATGAATCAAGATCTAATTTCTTTAACCTCTTTCCCAATGTTCGCTGTGAAAGAAGATACGAAAAATGTTATATTCGTTTTAGTTTACATTTCTTTAATGATCCGACTGCCTTGGATGAGATTGATTTTCCTTCGGTCATGCTTGAATATGATTTTGAAATAGATCCGGAAGCAAGTGATGAAGACCATATGCAAGAAGTTCTGGAGTCACTGGATAAAAAATCGAGAAAAAAATTTAAAAAATGTAATAGTCTCCAAAGGACCATTAGGTCTGCCCGTGCAGCGGAAAGTTATTTTCAAAGTTATCATCCAGAATTAACTCGTCAGTATCAACAAGCTGCAATTCGCTGTCGAATTGAAAAGTCATTTCGTGGTTTTGATGAGCCTGTTTGTCCTCAATAAATTAATCCCAGCTCCATACAAACTCTAAGCCAATTTTATACTCTGTATTAGTATTGTCCGTATTAAAATTGGATCAATTGGTTGAGCATTTTAACAATATTTAGAACTTCTTTTTAGTTTAAATATCTTAAAAACTAAGTAAAATATTATAATGAAATTCATATATTTATTTATACTTATATTATCACTAAATACTATTGCCAAAGATGACTTAAAAGTTATTAAACTTGGCTACATCCAGGCCTCAAAAAGAATTGATAATTATACAAAGAAGTTTGTCGCGAATCTTAATAAATTATTAAAAGAAAAAAACTATATCGCAGAAACTTTTCCATTACCATCCACAAGAGATTTATACTTATCAAATAAGGGACAGTATCATGGAGCTCTTACACGTTCTAATTTAGTTGATAATAGTGATTATCCAAATTTAAAAATGATTCCAACTCCAGTTGCCCTGATGAAGTATCAATTAAATAAAAAGAAAAAAATAAAATTCGATAGTAAAGCAAAGAAGCTTCGATTGGTATGTATTCGTGATGATAGGTTATGCAAAGGAATTATAGGTAAGAATTTCGAAGTAATAGAAGTTAACTCTCATAAGGCCCAGGCCTTAATGCTTAAAAATGATAGAGCAGACCTCGTTATGCGTGTTCATATTATTGGTACTGGTTTGAAAGAAGAATTAGTTGTCCCATTATTAGAAGAAGTGGAGCTAGAAGATTTCAAAGACCCTTTTGTTGTTCATACATATACATTTGTGAATTTTAAGCAGTATCCTGAGGTCTATAATCTTATTTCTAATGCTTACCAAGCTTTACAAAAAAGTAATTAAATTCTCCGAAGTGACCATGCCCACCAAATGAATACAGCTTGAAATAAAGTTCTTCCCCACAAGATAATGGGATCATTTACTCCAAACATCTCAATTCCATTTAATGCTACATGGATATGTGCCGGTAGAATTGCAATAAAGTAGAGAGCACAGACTTTGGCTGCTCTATATCGATACTTTTTTAAAATCAATCCTATCGCAAGTATAATTTCAATTAAACCTGTTAAGTATATAATTTCTAAGTGCCATGGAATATAAGGTGGCATGGCTATGAGAAAAGCTTTTGGATTTATTAAATGTATGACTCCAGCAATTATAAGAATTAAAGCTAGAGCATACAATTTTATTTTATTTATCATTAGGGTCTTTACTCTTCTAAAATCGTAACAGAAAAAGCTGCATTTCCATTAACTCTAAACCAATCATAATCTCTTAAGTGAGTTTCTTTTCCTAAAGAGTCTCTTACCCAGAATGCACCCATTCCACTACATTCAGTTGCTGGTGTATGAAGGCAGTCTCCCTTAGCATTATCATCGTAGCCGACAATAAGCACAGCATGCCACCAACGATTATGATTATAATTTATTAAAACTGGTGAGTCGGTATCTACAAGTGTTTGTTTAATTTTTTCAATATCACCTTTTTGAATAACATATTGAGAGTACCTATTCTTTCCACGAACAAAGAGTTTTTTGGAGGTGAACTTCTCTTTAATACTCATCTTTGGAAGCTGACTCCAATTACTTGGTCTACTCCAAACACTTCTATTAACTGAGCCATCATCATTCCAAGCTTGAAAAACAAGGTCATTACTATGAATTGCCCAACCTTGATTAAAACGAGGAATTGCAACTTGATGCCAAGTTCCACTTGAACGAGCTCTTTGATTTATGGTGTAGATTTCAGAAATATCATGGATATCTCCACGTTTTGGATAGGTAATATTATAGTGCTTATTTAAGAGCAGCTCGATTGCTCCTGTGCTTGCCATATAAAGGCAAGTTGCAGTATCTCCTTGATCAGGTGCTTCTTGTACATACTTTAATAATGATGTGTGACTGCTTGGCAGGTTTGCATAACCTAAAACTGGAATTATAAGTGCTATCCATAGCATTAACTTCATATCTACCTCCGTGATAAATAAATTTTAGCAAAGCTAAAATAGGAAAGCTTTACATGTAAGAAAATATTAAATCTCTATAGGTAGTTGATAGAAATACTCTTTAATATATGTTGTACGAGCATTTACTTACTTCAACGCTTTCTCTTTGCTGTATTTAAATAATCTCGTTAGCATTTAAGAAAATAGATTAGGGGTTATTATGAAAAGTATGGTTATTGTACTTTCTTTTATTTTCATTTCAAATGTATATGGAATTGTCCTAGGGACAAATGATTTAGTTTCTGTAAGCTCAAGTGAAACTCCTGCCATCATTAAAGACTTGGCCAAAACTGTAGGACATATTAAAACATCCATTATTTTTCCTAGTAAATGCACAGGAGTTCTTATTTCTAAAAGTCTCTTTCTTACAACGACTAGTTGTATTCCCTCTCATTTAACAGCAGGGAGAATAAGGGTGTATTTTAATAATATTATTAAAGATAATACTGATAAGTATAAAGTTAAAGATATTGTTTTACGTGATGGACCAAGTCAAATTGTCTTACTAAGACTCAAGAAAAACCCAGGTCTCGTTCAAGGCTTTTTAAAAGTAAGCTCTCAAAATCGAGTTGGTGAAAGTCTTGGTTATATAGAGAATGATTCAAAGAGCCATCTCTTACAGTTTATGTCTGCACCTTGTGAGGTAAAAGCCTTTAGTGAAAGTGAGGAGCTTGCACATGATTGTGATACAACTTCTGAAGGGGCTCCCTTAATAAATGAAAGATTAGAATTAGTTGGTCTGCAAAAAGGATTTTATTTTACAAGTCCAGTATTAAATAATGCACTTTCTACTCATAAGTACTATGAAATTATAAAAGATTATATTTTCGAAGATAATTAATATTTAGTATCTAATTTCTATTTTGATTATTCTATTGTATGAATAAATTATGGAATCTGAATTTATCAAAGATTTATTTAGTGGTGTAAGTCATCTTATCAAACCTCACTGGGAAATAGATCATATATGTTATCGCACAAACTCCTTAGAAGAGTATGAGGAAGTTAAGTCTCGCTATGATTCACTAGGTGAATTATTAATAGAAAGTCCCATTGGTGGACGTCCTATTGCTACTTTTGAGTTAAATAAGGCCATCAAATCTTTACACGGTTATACAAAATTAGTTGAAGTTCCTGCTCCGAAAACTGGTAAAATTACTGAGTCTGGTTATGAGCATATTGAAGTTGTTATTGATAATACTTTTGAAGAACTTATTAAAAAGGATCCTAATATAAGTTGGGATGATAGAGCACTTAAGAAAAGTCTTAATCCAGAACTTGAGGCTCAATTTGGAAAAGTAAATATAAAATTCCATTACCATGCACTAGACTGCATAATTGCACTTGAAAAAAAACAAGTAGCTTTAGCTTTTATTAAAGAACTTTCAAGCTTTTCAGATTACTCACCATTGGTATCAGGGACTATTCCATTAGGGATTGATATTAAAAGTTCCGACCTTGATGTTCTTATGGTGACTAATGACTTTGATCAATTAGCAGCGAAGATAAATATTGAATTTCCAGCTGCAAAAATTCAAATTCGCGAAAATAATTTAGTGGCCAACTTTACATACCAAAATTTACCCATTGAAATTTATGCCGAAGAGAAACACCCTCTTCGGCAAAAAGCGCATAGGCATTTGAGAGTAGAAAATAGAATCATTAAGCTTCTGGGTAAGGACTTTAAGCAAAGAATTATTCAACATAAAATGGACGGACTCAAAACAGAGCCCGCATTTGGTAAAGAATTAAATCTTAAAAACTCGTATGATGATTTATTAGAAATGTATTTTCTAAGTGATCATGAGTTACTAGAAAGAATAAGAGTTTAAACATTTCGATACATTCTTCTCAGCTTTTTATGATTAGAGTAACGATGATCTTTAGCATGTGTACCTTTTAGATGGTTTTTATGCTTCTTTCGAAAGAATGTTTTTTGTTTAAATTTTTTATTCTTATATTTTTTTCTTTTTTGTTTTCTCTTTTCTTTTTGATCCTCTAATTCAATTGTTATGCTAGACTCATTATGTCTACGAGTTCTAAATACTGGTTTTAGATCAATATAGAAAATGCTGAAAACACCAGCAATTAAGATAACTAGTGATCTCATATAATACCTCAAGCTTAAATGTGGATAAGTTTAATAATTAAATAAGCTTGAATGTATTCATGATGATCACCTCACGAGAAATGTAAATAATGGATTTTATAAAGAATGTTCGGTGATTAGTTATTCATAATAATTTATACTAACATAATATGAGAAAAA
>CAJXHA010000056.1 GCA_913053615.1 uncultured Bacteriovoracaceae bacterium
TTTGGAAAGTTAACTCGTTTAAGACTAGATAATGCAAAACTTAATTTTGAATCAAATAAATTAAAATCTAAAATTGAAAATAAAACTTTTCTTGTAGCAGTTAGGCGAATGTATTGGAACTTAGTTGCTAACGCTGAAAAGTTAAAAATATCTAAGAGGCTATTAACTCAGGCAGAAAAACAGGCCAAAGATGCCAGACAGAGAAAGAGAAACTCAATTGCTGATGCTGGAGAAGTTGCTCGCTATGAATCTCAAGTGGCCTCTAGAAGAGGAAGCGTTTTATTATTAGAGTACCAAAGAGAACAAATCATTAAGGCCTTGACTGATATGGTTCCTCAATTAAGTGGTAAAGAAATTGTTCTAGCTCCTTATAGTGTTGATAAATCAATTTTTGATGTTCTTGCATGTACACAGATTATTGGTAAGGAACAAACGGTTCCTTATAAATTCACTGACTATGATGAAGTGACTGGAATTTTAAAGAAGATTCAAAAAAATCAGTCACAATTAGATGAAAGCTATGACGATATAGATTTAAAACTCTCAACAAGCTTTAAGCAAATTGGTGTTGCCAGTGAAGATCCAGATGGGAATGGTAATTTATATGAAGGGAGCTACCAAGAATCACTAGATGATATTGCTGATAATGATCGTAGTGCTTTTCAAGCTGGATTAACTCTAACTATTCCACTTGGTTCGCAAGAGAAAACAGCACAAGTGAAAGAGGAATATAATAAAAGGCGTTTAGATGCCAGCATTAAGTCTACGGAAAATAATATTATCGCTACTCATAACCAAATATCAAGACAGATAAAAGTCTTACAAGAAGTTATTAAAACTCAAAGGCTTAACTCGGATAAATTAAATATTCGTTTAAAGGATATGCGTAAAAAGTTTAATCAAGCCAGAATCTCTGTCTCAGATTTAATTCAAGATCAGGATGCACTTTTAAATAGTGATCTTGCTATTATTGATACTCAATTAGAAATTTTAAATACACTTTTTGATTACTTCACCATTTTCACAGACACACCTTGTGGATTTAATAAATAAGGATAAAACATGGAAAGATTAATTAAATTTTTCTTAGATAATTATAAGCTCACGATCATCATTTCTTTTATGTTTCTCATATTTGGATTGATGGGACTATTGTCACTAAATGCAGAGTCGTATCCACAAGTTAATTTTGCTATGGCACAAATTACAACTCGTTATGATGGAGCAACTGCTAGCGATATAGAAACAAAGATAACAAAGCCAATTGAAGATGAAATTAGAGAAGTTAGTGGTCTAAAAGATGTTCGCTCTGTTTCTCAGTCAGGCTTTAGTAAAATCTTTGTTAGAGTGGATATGGATAATGAAGATGAAGATCAGGTCTTAGATGACTTGCAAAAAGCTGTTGAAGGTGTAAGTGATCTACCTGCTGATTTAAGAGATGACCCAGACTATCTAGAAGTTAATTCTGAAGAGTTTCCGGCCATCGAAATTGCTGTTGTAGGTGAAAATATTGATCGTGAAAGAGACATTATGGTGGATATTTTAAGTGAAGAGTTAGAAGACTCTAAGAAAGTAAAGGATGTAAGGCTTGTTGGTTGGGATAAGCGACAATTCAATATTCGTCTCGATGAAAGCAAAATGCTTAATTATCATATTGGTCTTGAAGAGGTTCTTCTAAAAATTCGTCAAAGAAATCAAGATATCCCTGGTGGAGAGATTGAAAAAGATGGAGTTAAGAAACTTATTCGTATTGAAGGAAAGATTTCATCAGCGAAGGAGTTAGAAGAGATTGTTATTCGTTCAAACTTTACAGGGCAAAAAGTCTTATTAAAAGATATTGCTAGAGTAGAAGATGGAGAAGCTGATCCTGAAGTTCTAAGTAATTATAATGGAAAGCCTGCTGTATTTATGATTGTAAATAAAAAAGCTGGTGCAGATACAATTGCATTGGTTGAAGAAGTCAATGTCATTCTTGATCAGTTCAGAGCAAGATACAAAGATAAATTTGAAATCCTTGTTTATAATAATGAAGCAGAAAAAGTTAAAAATAAATTAAGTATTCTTTCTTCAAATGCAATTAGTGGACTTGTTCTGGTTATTGTTTTTCTATTAATCTTTTTACCAGGAAGAATTGGTTTAGTTGCTTCGATGTCGTTACCATTAGCAGTCATGGCAACTATTGGATTTATGCCAACTTTTGGTATGAACTTAGATGCGATTACCATTCTTGCATTGGTTATTGCACTAGGGATGCTAGTAGATAACTCGGTTGTTATTAGTGAGAACTTTGCTCGTCTTAAAAATGATGGATATAACTCTATGGATGCTGCAATGGAGTCGGTAAGACAATTATGGCTTCCAATTACGTGTACTGCTTTCACTACCATTGCTGCCTTTTTACCGATGTTAGTAACATCTGGGATTATGGGGCAATTTATTAAGTGGATTCCTATTGTTGTGACGATCTCATTATTGATCTCACTAGTAGAGTCATTCTTCTTATTACCGATGCGTTTATTATTCGCAGGTGGAAAAACTCCAGTCATTTCAGATCAGCCACAATCAGATTGGTTTGATAAGTTTATTAAAAAATTTGAAAATATGATGGAAGGTCTTATCAATAATAGAAAGAAAGTCTTCTTTGTTTTTGGTGGTATTATCATTGGATCTTTTTTACTAATGACTCTTGGAAATAAATTTATGCTCTTTCCTCCTGAGCAAACAGAAATCTATGTAGGTCGAATTGAAATGCCAAGAGGGACGACAATTGAAAAAACCGAAGCAGAGATGGAGCGTATTTCAAAAGAGATTAAGGAAGTCATGGGAGATGATGCTAGAGCGATCACTGCGAGGGCCGGTCAAAGTAGTATGGGACCAACTGATCCTAAAGGTGCAACAGGTGATGCTCATGGATTATTCTTAATTTATGCTTCTAGCTATGCAAAGTATAATATTAATTATCAAGATTTCTTAAAGCGACTAAGAACTGTAAAAAGTGATATTGCTAAAGATTTAACATTTAATGAACAAGTGAATGGTCCACCTGTCGGTGATCCGATTAATGTTACATTTAGATCAAATAATATAAAAATGCTAGATGAGTTAATAGGCAAAGTGAAGGCCGACCTAAGTGAAGTTGAAGGGGTTTTTGATTTAAAAACAAATGATGTTCGCTCAGAGAAAGAAATTAAGGTGGACATTGATTATGCTAAAGCAGATCGTCTAGGTTTAAGTGTTGAGGGGATTGGTAATGCAATTCGAACTGCACTGAGTGGAACTATGGTATCAAAGGTTACATTAGATAATAAAGAAGTTGATTTAAATGTTCGCTATATTGATGAGAAACGTCAGTCGAATACAGATATAAGTGGCATTAATGTAATGGATAATCGAGGAAACCTTGTACCAGTTTCAACAGTTGCACAAGTTAGAGAAACTGATGGGCAAAATGAAATAAAGCGTTTTGATTTTAAAAAGTCTAAGACACTAACAGGAAGTGTAGATGGGGTGAAGATGACTTCTCCTGTTGCAAATCAGAAACTACAAGAAATTTTTAATAAGTACTCACCAGATTATCCAGGTGTAAGTCTCGTTTATGGTGGGGAGGCAGAATCAACAAAAGAGTCAATGCAATCTCTTGCTCGTGCTGGTCTATTGGCGGCGATGGGAATCTTTGGTCTCTTAGTATTTTTATTTAAGTCTTACCTTAGACCAATAATTATTATGAGTACGATTCCACTTGGATTAACGGGATTCTCAATTGCATTCTTTTTCCATAATAGACCGATTTCATTCTTAGCACTGATTGGGATTATCGGATTGGCCGGAATTATTGTAAATAGTGGTATTGTCTTGATCTCATTTATTGATCAATTAAAAGAGGAAGGAAAAATTCCTTTGGATCAAATATTAGTTAAGGCATCCGGTATGAGGTTACGTGCAGTTTTAGTGACTTCACTAACGACTATTTCTGGACTTGTGCCAACTGCTTATGGAATAGGTGGGAGTGATGCTATGTTAGTGCCGATGACTCTTGCTATGGCATGGGGATTAACATCAGGTACTTTTCTTACCCTAATTTGGGTACCTTGTGCATATGCTTTATTAGAAGATTGGAATAAATTTCTTTTAAAGTTTAAAATGCTTAGACGCTTTGCAGACTCTGATGAGAACTCTCAAAACTCAGAGCTCTTAGGAGATAAAGCGTAATGAATGATCAATCAACTAAAGAAAAGATTATTGCACATGCACATAAACTCTTTGCTGAAAAAGGTTATAACGGAGTTTCAATTCGAGAAATCTCTCAGGCCGCACAGGTAAATGTTGCGGCCATAAATTATCACTTTAATAATAAAGAAAACCTTTACCGTCATACTGTTCAAGCAAGTATTACAGAGATGGCAACAGATATGAGAAACTTATTTGAAGAAAATAGTGATTGTACAGTAGAGGATTTCTGTATAAAGATTTTTGATTACTTTGTAGAGCATAGTGATGACTTAAAAACTTCTTCTAAAATGTTTGTTATCAATTCTGAAGTCCATCCTGAAATGATTGATCCTGATGATGAAATCATAGGCCCACCAGGTGGGAAAGTTCTGTATGACTGTATTCAAAAGGTGAAGCCTAAGGCAAAGCACGATGATATTATCTTTGCTGTTAGAGTAATTTTTACCACAGTTATTCACAAGGCACTTGTTTTTACTTCTAACTGCTTGGTTGGAAGAGAGAATATGTACAAAGTTACTGAAGATGATTTTCATGCATTAATTAAACGTGTGGTTAAGATTACAATAAACGATATTTAATTCCCTTATTTCTAATAATTATCAAATAAATTCTATTGATGAGATTGTGTAATAATTTTACTGCACCTCGTCAATAGTGCCTAACTACTGTACAATATAGAATCATATTGGCACTAGAGTGCGAAATGCAACTAGTTTCAAACTATTAAGTAGCTGAAATCATGTCACTAAAGATGGCATATTAGTTGCTTATTATAGTCGGAAATAGATCAGGCACGAAGCTCGAGAAAAACTAAGGATCACGGATGACCATAAAGAGATTTTATGAATATATTTGGTTATCTTACATTTTTACTTCTACTCAGCCTTACTTTTGTAAGCTGTAATCAAGAAAATTCTGAGAGCTTAAATTCAGAAACGACTAATACGTCTAGCTTAGGTGAGTTAGAAAAAGTAGAAGCAAGTGACATAAAAGAAGACTTAACAACAGCACTTGAGCCCACAGAGACTCAAGATACAATTTCAGAAGATACTACTGCAGTTAAGACAGAAGAAGCTGTTGTGCCTTTAAAAGAAGCGACTAAAAAAGAAGTAATTAAAGCGGAAGTAGCTAAGAAGTCAGTAGCTAAGAAGCCAGTAGCTAAAAAGAAAACTGCTAAAAAAGTAACTCCTAAAAAGAATAATGAATCTAAAGAAATAATAAAAGAGGCAATTGCATTAACTCAAGCAAGCACTCAATCAGATACCATTGATACTCAAGCAGCTGCTCCAAAGAAAACGGGTAGTTCAAGTACTCTTTCTACTCAATTAGACCCAAGTTTAGCAGCAAGTGGTAAAACTGGTTTAAGAGGACAAGTATCTTTTGATGGTTATACAGATTTTAAAGCTACAGATCGTAATGATAAGGTTTATTACGCACAATCAACTTTAAACTTATTCTATGACTTACAAGGTGGAGATAATATTGGTCTTCTTATTCCTATGCAAAAAGACTTATATGGTGAATATGAAGAGAAGTTTTTCTTAGATGCAAGACTTTCATATGCTCAAAATGCTCTCGTACGTAATGATAATTTTATCTTTAATATGCGTTATGGGGTTTTGTATCCAACAACGGAAACATCTAAAGTAAGAGATGATATGCAGATGGGTATTGAAATTAACCCAACTCTTATTTTCCCTCTGACTAAACTAGCTCAGGGACTTACTTTTGTTTATATACCAAGATTTAGAAAAAGATTTCATAAATACGAAACTAATAGAACAGGTGAATACCTAGTAAATGACTCTTTACTACAGTTCTTTGTTCTTAGTTATCAAATGAACCCAAAATGGGATATCAGCTCGACACTTCTTTATGTTTCTAGCCAGAGATATGATGGAGCGAGAACAGATGACTCTTTCCTAACAGTTCAAGAATTAGGTTATAGAGTTATGCCATCTGTTCGTGCAAGAGTTGGTATTATGACTGGTGGAAATATAATAAATAAACAATATGGAGAAAACGAAACTGTTGAAGTTTTTGATTCGAATTCAACTGAATTCTACACTGGCTTTGCTTATCAGTTCTAATATCTGGAGGAATTATGTTCTTTAGAACGCTAACTTTATCGCTAACCGCTCTACTACTTGCTAGTTGTGCTCAAGAGAAACCTTATGAGGAGTCAGAGTACAAAACTGAAGCCCTAGGTCGTGGTGCTCTTTTTAAGAAAGAGGATGTAAACTTTTGTACCTTAGAAGACCCTTGTTTATGGGCACCTTCTGTTGCTGATACTAATAAAGATGTAACAGCTTCAAGGCCGTATTCAATGGGGACTCCAAAACTAGTCATTACAAGAATTACTGAAGACAAGTTAGAAATCCTTGAAATTGAGCAAGAAGATAGATTTGATGATAATATTAATAACTTCACTCCAGTAGCACACTTTGATATTAAGCACGTTGATTTTAGATGTAAAAAAGACAGTCTTGATAAATGTACTAATGCTGAAGAAAAAGATGAAGAAAAGCATTGGAGTAAAAGAAGATATGTAGAAATCACTGATAAAGCGATTGATGAAGTAAACACTCTTCCTATTGAATTAGATACTGCCTTAGGTTCAAACTGTGTAAGTAGTGAGTCTGTAGGAAAAATTAATATTAATGATCCAGAATTAATTGTTGAAGCAAAGACTGCGATAAACTTTGGCTTAAAAACACATTATTCTGCGAAGGCAGGTTGTGCAGCTCCTCTTAGAGAGTTTAGAGACTTAAGTAACTTAAACTTCTTCGTTGATCATAATTACTCATTAGTTAAACTTTCAAGTGTAGCTGATCCTAATTATAAGCCACTTGTATATCCTGCAAGTGACGAAAGATACTTTGGTTTCTTTACAACTGAACAAGTAAAGATGACTCCAGATTATAGAGATGACCTAATGGGTACAAGAAACATTCTTGCTAATAGATGGTCTCCTAATAAGTCAGAAGTCGTTTATTACTTAAATGAAACTTTTTATAAACCAGAAATGAAGCCAGTATTAGATTCAACTATTGCAGCAATTGAAACTGTAAATGAATCATTGGCAAGAACTGGTGCAAAACTAAGAATTAAACTTAAAAATGGAACAGGAAAGAACCCAGGAGATTTAAGAAATAACTTTTTAGTACTTGTTAAAGACCCACTGGCCTCAGGTGTTATTGGGTATGGACCAAGTATTGCGAGTCCATTAACTGGTGAGATTATTCACGCTCGTACAGTTATGTATTACGGAACGATTATTAAATTCTTAACTCGTGCCTATGATGAAAGAATTGATGCAATCGTTGACGAAGTTGCAACTCAGGCCGCTGCAGCTGCTGCTAATAATGCTGCTAATGCTGGTAACTCTTCTCGTAGCACAAGCGATAGACGTGCATTTAATGATGTAATGTCTAGTGTGATTAATTCAAATATTAATACTAATAAATTAGACCTTGAAAGATCTTTAAACGTAGATTCAATTGCTGGTCTTGGTAGAAACTTAAATCGTAACCAAGTAAGCAATGTAATTGATTCTATCCGTGAAGAGATGAGTCTATTAAGCTCTCACAATCATGATGTAACGATTGATGATGTAAAAGAAAGTTTAGATAAAAAGAACGATCTAATGGCTAAGTTCTCTGAGAAAACATTCTTTCATGCAGAAATGTTTAACTTTGAAGGTGCCGTTGGAGCAAGTCTTCAGTGTTTACGTTATGCTGAAGAAGACCAAGGTGAAGATATTCCAGTTAAGGATAGAACATATATTAAGTGGGATAACCTAGATAAAGAACAACAAGAAGCGGTATTAACTTGTTTAATGCCAAATGTATGGGTTCCAACTTTAGTTCACGAATTTGGACACAACCTTGGATTAAGACATAATTTTTATGGTTCTAAAGATAAAGAAAACTACTTCAAAACTGGAGAGAGAGCAGCAAGAAATCTTCCAATGGATTTAAATGTAACTTACTCTTCAATCATGGATTATGCTTATAGCACAATTAATGAATTATCTATTATGGGTAAGTATGATGAAGCAGCTTTAGGTTATGCTTATGCTGGTAAAGTTGAGCTTAAATCAGAAGATACATTTGTAACTCTTGATGGGAATATTACTCAATTTCCTGAGAGACAAGCTCAGAAAATCTTAGCAAGTCGTGGAGTTGAAGTTACTGATTTAACGAAAGTTACAGAAGCTATTGAAAGAATGGGACAAAGTACTCAATCTTCAATGAGAGCTGCAGCAGCAGCGGCTAAGGTGGCGATGGAAAAAGCACAGGCCATTAAGAGTGAAATTAAAAGATATGCATATTGTTCAGATGAGCATGTAGGAACTGATGAAACTTGTAATCGTTTTGATGAAGGTTCGAATGCAAAAGAAGTAGCTGAACACTATATTGCAGCTTATAAGAAAAATTACGAAAGACTTAATTTTAGAGGAACAAAGCGTGACTTCTCAGGAAGAAGCGGTGACTGGAATTATTTTATTCGTCAAATTAATACACTTTCAAATGTAAGAGTATTCTTTGATCGCTATGACCAAGCTGTATTTAGAGGTGACTATGAAGAAGAGTTTATGTCTAAGCCAGAAGAGGAATTAACTGAACAAGAGAAGAGTCAAAAAGAAAGACTTGTTGATTTAAAAGCTGCTTCTGATGTTGCATTTGATGGGCTAATGGATATTGTTGAAACTCCATCTTATCACTGTATTGAATTTGACCCACAAGTTGGTCAATTAGGTAGAGTACTTCCATTTAATAAAATGGCAGAAGGAACTCAATTACAAGACTTTGGTATTACTTTTGATATTCGTTTTGGTTGTGAAATCTTAACTAACTTTGCTCGTCAAGATGATGATCCATCTAATGACAAGTATGTATACTTATCTGCTGGTAAGTACTTTAATAACTCTCTAGACTTAACTATTAGTAATAGAGATCTTATTTTACAAGGTGATACTTCTCAGATTGATGTTAGAGGTTTCTGGCAAGATAAGATGGCAGCAGCTTATATGCTTTCATCTCGTTTTCAATCACCAACTAGTATTGGTGCAGCTTCTAACGGTAGTTTCTTAGACTATCCTGAATACAAAGAAAGATTCATCAAGTTTATGGATGGATTACTTTCTAATAAGTTTGAAATTACAACAGAGCTTACTTTTAACGGTAACACAGTTGGATCAGCTCCTATTACTGTTGGATTTGAAGGGAACCATGAGATTAATAAATCTTATAACCCAATTGTAAACTTTGTCTTTGGTTTAGATAATACTCAGAATAACTTTAAAACAGTTCTTATGGGTCTTATGAAAGATAAGTTTAAAGTACCTCAGAATGTTGATGGTATTGATAGTGATATTAAAATCTACCATGACTTTGATGCTTATACTCAAAGTGGAGCAAGTGGCTTTACCAAGCTAACACTTGAGGAAGTTAAGAGAAGATATGGTTTTGATAAAGTTGTTGATTTCAAAAGTAGTGTAGGTGAAGTAACTTCTAGATTTGGTCTTTATAGTTATAACTCTTTTGCACTTAAATTAGCTGCAACTAAAGATATTATGGATCAAGTAAGCAACTTACCTGAAGAGCAAGCTGTTTTATTAGATGCTGTTATTAAAGCAGTTCAAGAAGCAACTTCACAAGCTGATATCCAAGCAGCACTGGCATTATTTGGTGAAGATAATGACTTTAGAACATTCTTTATTAATAATGTTCAAACAATTATGGATGCTAAAACTGGTGTGATTACGATGAAATCTCTTGAGAATTCATTTAAAGCTCTTGCAAACGATGGAAATGGTATCTTATAAGAATTAAAAAAATCTAGAATATAAAGGCCCAGGCATTATGTCTGGGCTTTTTTTTAGTATTTATACTTAATAACAATATCTAGTATCGCAATAACTTGTGATAATTTAGTGAGGACTTCTTCTTTTTCTTCTTTGGGGATTTGGTTTTGCATATCATAAAAGAAAGCAGCATAGGCCTTATTATCAGCTTGATTAAAGGTACTTTTCATACTTTTTAAAATCACTTCAGCAATGGCATCTTGATTCTTACCGCTTCCATCCATCAGTTTCTTTAATTGCGCCTGAACTGCAAGTCTTCTTGCTAGTCTTTGTTCATTACGAGATACAAAGAGCCCTTTGTGTTTTTTAATGATTTTTTTCTGTGTTTCATTCATATCACCTAGAAGTGTTTTAAAGCGTCTTTTATGATCACTTAGGCTTTTCTTTTTTAAGCGCTTGGTAATTTTTTTATTTTCTTCATCCCACTTCTCAAAAACAGTTTTTAATTGTTCTTTATCTAGTTGGGCATAATACTTTGAAAGCATGGGAACAATAATTTTTCCCCCTTTGATGTATACTCTTTGTAGATCATTAGCGATTTTTAAAAGCTTTTCTTTGCCAGTGGTGCCTGATTTAATTTCTTTTTTTACATCGACTAAAATATTTCTTACTTCTTTAAAGAGCTCTTTTTCTGTATTCAGAAAGTTCTTTATATCTTTATCTAGTTCTTTTTCTTGGCGATAATAAAGATCCATCATATCTGCAATTTTATCTGATAAGATATAATCGAGATTCTTGCCAATAACTCCATAAAAGCTACATGATTGAAGGAGTAAAAGGGTTAAGTATAAGCAAATTAGTTTTTTCATAAATTAATCATATTAGATCTTAGATTTTATTCCATTAGAATTTATAACGCACATGCTTTGGAGATAGACAAGTATTTAGCTATATTTAAAAAAAATTGACTAAAGCTCAGTATTCATTAATCTTATTCAAAAGGAGAATTTATGCCCAAGGTAACTTTGAAGCTCTCAGGGGATGTTGAGGTTTTTGAAACTGATACGAATACTACTATTTTAGAAGCAGCACAGGATGCTGGAATTGCCACACCTTTTGGATGTACTAGTGGAAGTTGCCATGTTTGTGTCGCTCAAGTCACAAGTGGGGAAGTTGATAGAGGTGGAATTTACGATACTCTTGATCAAGATATGAAAGATAAGGGTGTTGTTCTTACTTGTCAGGCAAAGTGTAAGTCTGACATTGAAGTCGATTTTGATTCTTTTTAATTAGTTCTTATAACGAGAGGCAAGTTGTTCTAAGAAGAAATTGAACTTGGCCTCTCTTTCTTGTGAGTGAAGTTCTACTTCAGATAATTTTAATAATTTTATAAAGTCATTTAGAATAGTTACTTTTAATTGTGCAATTTCAACTTCAACAATTTTTAAAGTTTTAGAAAGACTTGCTTTTATTTCAGCTTCATCAACACTTAAATTCATCTCTTTCATTTTTAAGAGAAAGTAATTGATATTTCCATTTTTAAGATCTGCTAAAAGAGTTTTGTCTTCACCTTTGAAGTCTAAAAAGTCATCTACGATTTGAAATAATAATCCAATATCATTACCGATTTTATCTATGAGCTCGTTCTCTAAGTTTCCAAATTTAACGGTTAGAACTGATTGTAGGCACCAAGAAAAGATACTACCAGTTTTATGAATAGCAACTTGCTTATAAGTATCCATAGACCAATCGGCCTTAGTGATGCCTGCTTGTAGCCATTCACCTTCAACTAAACTGCTAAGAACTGCTGAAATAGAGTGAACTAACTCCACTCGATTAAGCTCACTAATTTTTTGAATTGTTTTAGCGAGATAATAATCACCTAAGAGAATGCTCTTTTTATTATCGATAACATTATTTAATGATGTTTTTCCACGACGCATTTGAGCGTTATCGATGACATCGTCATGTACAAGTGTTGCAGTGTGTAGAGATTCAGTAGCGTCACTTATGATATCAGAGTCAGCTTCAGCAATTTGAAAGATGTCAGCTAATAGAGCAATAAATTTTGCTCTAAATCCCTTTCCACCCTCTAAAATAGCGATACTATCACTTAATTCAGATTGAAAATTAAAGTCTCTTTTGAAGTCTTCGAAAACTTTTGTATGTTCCATTAACGCCCTGTATATGAAATATCGAATACCTTAGCATTAATTTCAAATAATTCCCACAATTTTGTATGAATAAATGCTCTACGTCTTTGTCTATAAATCGTGCATCCTTGATGCTGATCAAGTCTTAAGTAATTTCTTATAATAAATATGCAAAGAGAGGGGAAAGAAAATTCCCCAAAGAATGGCAATAAGGACAAATCCCTCTTGAGTAACATCAAAATTCGCTAACTTTGAACCCCCTTGATAGGCCATAGGTGCTCCAATAAGAGCAAATACAATGGCCAAGAGCTTATTTTGCTTAAACTTATCAAAGGCAAAGTCATAATAAGGTGCAAAAATTATCCAAAAGCCCCACATATTCATAGGAGATAAATGGTGATGCTTCTGAGTCAGTATCCATTGAAAGTGAAAGAGAATGCTATCGATCATGACACCACAAATCAGAAGGAAAATGAGAAAGATAATAAGGCTTCTAAAAGTGATCTGAGAATTTGCCAGCTTCCAATCTACCAGCACACTTATTAAGGCGATAATTGGAACTAGGAATTGATAATCCCATGTGCCCCAATATGCAAAGAGAAACCAAAGGGATTGAAATATAATAATTCTAAGAAAACTTATCATTAGAGGATTCTAGAAGTCAGAAATTGACAAGGCAAGTAGACGGCCGTTAAAAAAGTAGTTCATTTTAAATGAGTAGGTTTTTAAAGGAGAAAAAATGGAAACTGTTAAATCAACTGAAAATTACACAATTTACAAAAAAAGAAGTGGTCGTTTTGGCGTTAAAGGTTCAAACAGAAAATGGATCAATGGTGAAGAAAAAGTTAAAATTCTTAGCACTGAAGGGTTAATTAAATTAACTGCTCCAGCACCAAAAGAAGAGCCAGCAGCAGAAGAAGCTGAAGCTGCGACTGAAGAAACAACAGAAGAAACAGCAGAGTAATATAATGTCCCTTCTACTCAAATAGAGTGGGAGGGGCTTTTTTTAAGATCAGGTTAAGGTCCTGTTAAACCTTCGTCATATAATATCATCCATACTATTCACATTTTATTTTTACCTTTAGCCTATGTATATGAAGGCCTATCCAATCCTTAAAGGAAATAGTTTTTACCTCTCAATTGAACGTCTCATTTTGAACGCAAGTGCAGATGATGAAATAATTGCGAATTATTTTGTCATTCGAGAAGATACGATGGGACTTAAGTTTTGTTCACTACTACTTGATGCTGCCAAGAGAGGAGTTCGCATTAAGCTTATTATTGATAGCTATGGCTCATGCCATGTAGCTGGTAATGGTACTGAATACATAGGAGATCCCTTATCCGAAGACTTATTAACAACATTGCGTCTAAATGGGATTGAGCTTTATATCTATAGACCTATTATATCAAATAAAATTCTACACCCCTTTAATCTATTTCAGTGGAAAAATTACTCTCGTCGAAATCATAATAAAATTTTTGTCTTTAACCTAAAAAGACTTAAAAAAAGAGGTGTAATCGTTGGTGATACCCAATGGGCCAATGAACATTTTAACTCCCAATTTATTGGACATAATCTTTTGATTTTCTCCACCGACCTATATATTCAAGCTAAGCAATACAATACCAATCTCTTGCACACTGATGAGTGTAAGCAGTACTTAAATAATCATGTCAGTAGTAAAGCAATGAGTTTTTGGGAGAAGAGACTGAGCTTTCTTCATAAGAAAGTTCCTTTCCAATTTAATTTTTTAAATGAATTTCATATCGAGAAAGCAGATTTTGTGTACTCTGAAATTCAATTTGATTGTATGGAGTCTCGCAAAACAATTCAAGACATTGAAATTAACTTATTAAAAAAAATGCAAACCAAAGGCGTATACTGTACACCTTATTTTTGTCCTGATCTAAAAATGCTAAAAGCTCTCTTATCCTTTTTAAAAAAAGGGGGCAAGGTATTTATCGGTAAGTATAGTGATGACCCATATTTACCTTATGGTGTTCATCAGGCAATAAAGTATCTTTCAAAAAAATGCTTTAGTGTTTTTTCTTATGAAGGTTATGGAAATGTTCATTACAAAGATCTTATATGTGACGATCAGGTTTTTATTAAATCTGCTAATGGGGAAGGGCGTTCACGCTTTTATAATTTAGATAGTGGGATTTTAGTGCAAGACCATGAGCTAGCAAAGTATTTTATAATGGAACATAAGAAATCAGAAGCATACTTCTCTGAGATAATGACCGTTGAACAAGTTGAAATTAAGCATACCTTTTTTGAAAGAGTCATAAAGTTCTTATTTAGACCCTTTTATTATCATCATTTATGATTATTTTTTAATCAATTGGCCAAGTAAGGGAAATAAAGACCAGAGAATATACATATGTAGGATTATAAAATAAATATAAGAAATTATTTTAACAACCCTCATCTCTTTTAAAGTCAGTATAAAAGTAGGAAAAATAACTAAGAGACCTGTAATGGCCATAGGGTAGTCTTCTAAGTATGGAACTTTAACAAAATTTAAAACAATTCTTTTCCCAATAAGGTCTGGGACAAAATTTTCTGGCATAAGAGTAATTATAGTACAGGCAAGTCCAAGAATAATTAAGTAGAGTAGATAAAACTTCATTACTGGTCCAGAGTTTGCGAAGGCCGATTGCTCTGGATCAATTTCATTCTCTACAATATCTGTTTTTCGCTTACTCTTAGAACTTGGTTTTTTTGCTTTTGGTTTTTGTTTGAAATTATTTTTTACATGCTTAACTAATTTATCATCATGAAAAATATAAGTTTGTTTAAAATTTAATTGCAGACCTAAGCAATTTTCACAAAAAATAAAACTCTCTTTATCCTTTTCATCTTTAGCACTCGAAAGAGCACTTTCACAATTAGGGCATGAGTATTTTAATTTCTTGAAATTTTTAAGACTAAAGTCACTTTCAAATTGCTCAATCCAAACTTTACGGCAGCTAGAACAAGTCCATAATCCTTCGTGTTGAGGGACTTCAAACATTCCTTTTTGACATTGTGGACAATACAATTCTGACATAGATATATTCTATCACTATTTTTTTAATCTTCTAACTATA
>CAJXHA010000057.1 GCA_913053615.1 uncultured Bacteriovoracaceae bacterium
ATATATACTTAGACTTTAACGGCCAAGAGGTTGCTATACCAAAGTGTGAAATTGTTTATAATGTTTCAATCTTACACTCTAATACCCAACAAAGAACAAAGAAAATCGGTGTTCGCTTTTTAGATATAGATACAAATTTAGATGAACACCTTGGAAGTATCATTAATGGAGCTTTACGTGATGTTGAGTCAGATTTTGAGGACTTCATTTAAGCTTTTACTAATATCTTTATTTTTAATTAGTTGTTCCTCAAGCAGAAATTCATTGAAACCTAGAAGTGGTAAAACGACTTTTGTTTTAAAGGATCGCTCAGGTGAGTTCTTATATCATCGTGACGTAAAACTTACTAATGGAGAGATTGCTACGCGAATAACTGTCTTAGATCCAACAAATACAACTGTACCGGTTGAAAAAACAATTTCTATTTCAAAAATTGGAATTACTCAAAAAGCAAAGCTCTTACGACCAAAAGTTTCACAACATACAATTTGGTATGATAAAGAAAAATACTTTTCACAATTACAAACAAATACTAAAAATAAGACTCTTGATATTCTCATGGAGAGTCCTGAAAAAAAATGGCAAGGTTCAAATAGTGTAGTTTATCCACCAGGTAGAATATTTTGCTTTTTCACGCAAATTCCAGAATGTGTGAAGTTTTATGGTATGATAACTGGTAGCCCTGAAAAAGCTTATAAGATAGTCATTATATGGGATAACTTTCCGTATCAAGTGGAAGCTTTTGCTAATATTGGTGAAGGGGCGTTTCAAAGTGGAGTCTTTCGTTTTGAAAGTGAGTTCAAGGGTAGTTTAAGATATAAACTTGAGTTATCTAACCAAATTATATTTTATGAGTTTGATGTAAATAGAGAATTTGATAAGATGTATTGGATAGCTCAAGGTTTAACGCTAGTTAGAAGGTAGGACGTAAAGTTGAATATTAAAGATGTTGGACAATTAATTATAAGTGGTATTGAAGGTAAATCTCTTAGTGACTCTGAAAAAGAGTTTCTCGAAAGTAATAATATTGGTGGAATTATTTTATTTGAAAAAAATTATGATTCACCAGCTCAATTAGCTGAACTTATAAATCAAATTCAAACTTGTCGCGATGATTACCCACTCTTTATTACAATTGATCAAGAGGGCGGTAGAGTAAAAAGACTTAAACATACCTTTTTCCAATCACCAGCAATGTTTGATATTGCTAAACAGGATTCTCCTAAACTTACCTTTGAAGTACATAAACTTATGGCCGAGCAACTTAAGGCCTGTGGAATTAATTTAGATTATTCTCCATGTTGCGATATTTGGAGTAATCCTAAGAATAATGTCATTGGTGATCGTTCTTTTGGAACTTCACCTGAAGTTGTAGAAAAACATGTAAGTGCAGCCATTAGAGGTTTGCAGACTGGTAAAATAATTTCATGTGCTAAGCACTTTCCAGGTCATGGGGATACCTTAAAGGACTCACACTATGACCTTCCTTATGTAAAAAAATCATTAGAAGAATTAGAGCAGTTTGAGTTAATACCTTTTCAAAAAGCTGCAAAGTCTCGTTGTGAAACGATGATGATGGCTCACTTAGTTGTTGATGCAATTGATCCAGAACTACCTACGAGTTTATCTAAAAAAGCTTATGATTATTTAAGATCAAGTTTGAAGTTTAATCGAGTAGTCTTTACTGATGATATGGAAATGCATGCCATTACTGACAATTATGGTGTTGCTGAATCAAGTGTTATGGCCATTGAAGCTGGTGCTGATATTGTTATCTATCGTAGTATGGAAGCAGCAAGAACGGCTTATGATGCTATAAAGAAAGCTATAAATGATAGAAAATTAGAACTAAGTTATATCGATGAAAAATTAAAACGAATTTTCGAATTAAAGAAATCTTATCTTGATGAATACACTCCAGTGTATATTCCTGAAATTGATAAAAGTATGAATCATCAGAAAGCGAATGAATTATCTGAAAAACTTAGTCAGGAATAAGATACTTTTTTCCCCTTTTTAAGCACATCTGAAACGACTCCAAATATTTGATATTATATATATTAGTACGTACATATATGGAGTTAACCTCTATGAAAATTAACCGGTTTTATTTCTTTGTAATAATTCTATTATTGCAAATTTCTATTCCATCGAACTCTTATGCACAACAGTGTGCTAAGGATATTGATTCTTTTGATAAGATAACCAGTAGCTGTGTTCTTTCCTTTAAAGGTGAATTAGACATCAAGGAAGAAATTGTTAGGGACTTAAATCGTCTTGGTAATAAAAAAGATTACGAAGATATCAGTTTATATAATCAAGAAATTCAAAAGATAAAAACCAAGGCATTAGAGAAAGGTCTTTCAGAAAATACCGCAAAATACTTAATTGCATATAAGTCCTCTTTGCGTTTAGTAATTCCAAAAGAGTCGGAGAAAATTAAAGGGTCTGCCTACGCATTTAAAACATCTACAGGGAGAATGGGTAAGTTTATTATTCGCTCTTCAGTTGTTAATGCAAAGAACTGTGATCTTAGTTTAGATATCATTACATACACTCAGGATGGTGTTAATAATCCAGTTGGTTCATTCAGTATTGAAATGGCCTATGGTTCGTGGACAAAAGATACTGCTGGCTTTGATGCCCGTTCTGTAAACGACTTTTCTCTTAGTAATGTCGGTGGAAAGTGTGTTCTAACTGCAGAAGGTGCGACCGCTAGAAAAATAACGACAATAAAGGCAGAAAGCTTAATCAAGGGAAGAGACTTACTTGTTGAAGCTGGGCTTGCACTTATCTTCTTAGCTGTTTTCTTAGTTGCTAGACAAGTCTTTCAAGATGAAGATCGATATAAAGCACAAAGTACATTAGAAGACGCTGAGAAGGAAGAAGATAAGAAAGATTTCTCTAGTGATATTGTTTTAAAGTATTCAAGGCCATTTTTTAAACGTTATTTCACACCTGTTGTACAGGGAATGAAAAATAAAAAGAAAATTCGAGATAAGTATAAGAGAAAGCTTGCTTCCGCTGGGATGACTAAGGCATTAACACCTGAAGATGTTTATGCTTTTAAATTATTTCTTATTCTTGGATTTCCAATTGTCTTTTTGGCTTTAAGAGCATTTTTAGAAGAAACCTGGCCATTGATGAGTGTTTTTCCACTAAGTGCAGTAGGATTTATGTATCCTGATATTTGGTTAAACGGCAAAATTGCTAAAAGAAAAGAAGAAGTGGTAAACGCAATGCCATTTATTGTAGATATGTTAGCACTTGCAGTTGAAGCAGGACTTGATTTTATGGCGGCTATTCAAAAAGTTGTTGAAAAGGCACCTCCAAGTGCTTTATCTGATGAATTTGAAATATTAATGAAAGAAACAAAAATTGGAGCCAGTCGTGCAGAGGGTCTTCGTCAATTGGCTTGGAGAACTGACTCAATTGAAATTTCATCATTTACAGCGACACTTATTGCAGCAGACTCAGTTGGTGCATCTATTGGACCAATTTTGAAAACCCTAGCTGCAGAAATGAGACAAAAAAGATCTGCAGAAGCTGAGAAAAAAGGTGCTACTGCAGCAACTAAAATTTTATTTCCCATGATGTTTTTAATTATGCCTGCTGTTGCCATTGTTATTATGGCACCAATCGGTCTTCAGATGATGGCCGGGGGGGGCTAATTGAAAGTTATACATAAGGAATCAAATACAATATTAGCGAAAGATTTAAAAGTAGCTAAAACTTTAATGGAGAGAACGATAGGTTTAATGTTTGTAAAAGAAATGCGTGGTTTTGATGGTCTATTATTAGATCCGTGCAACTCTGTGCATAATTTCTTTGTTCGCTTTCCAATTGATTTGATCTTCTTAAATAATGATATGGAAATCGTTAAGTTAGTTAGATGTTTTAAACCTTGGCGAATGACTGGGATCTATTTAAGGGCAAGAAAAGTTTTAGAACTTCCTAATGGCACAATTACAGATGCAATTAAAGTTGGAGATAAGTTAGAGGTTCAATATGTTTAAGTTAGTTGCAGTCGGAGGAAAATTAAGAGGTAAAGAAATTATTCTCACTGAAGGTGAGAATAAAATCGGTCGTGGTATGGATGCGGATCACCAAATTAATGTAAATGGTGTTTCAAAACATCACTTTTCAATTACTGTGACTGGAGATGTTTGTTTCTTAGAAGATCTAGGCTCTTCTAATGGAACTTTTGTTAATTCCAAACTAACAAAATCTGCGACTGTAAAAAATAGAGATAAGATTGCTGTCCCTAATGTGATTTTTCAATTGGTATATGTAAAAGAGAAGAAAGTCGTCGTTAAAAAGAAAGTGGCGAAAGTTAATGAGGATGCTGAGGATTCGATTGAGTTAACTGAAACAATGCCAAATGATTTAATTGGTAAAATTAAATATATCTTTAAACATAGAATTATGTCAGTTGTGTATTCTTTTAATGAGCAATACGAATGGAGTACTATCTTTGCTATTCTGCTCTTTGTATTCATATGTTGTAATATTGCACTTACCATTGGACCAGTACTCATTGATAGTCGTAGTTTACTAATTAAAGAGATAGTTGCTAGGGGCGGTCAATATGCAGATGAAGTTGCAAGATCAAATAGAATTGCATTAAGTCGTGGTAACCTTGAGCAAATTGATACTCGCTTTTTAGATAATGCAGATGGTGTCGAGTCATATGAGCTCTTTGATTATCAAGGTCGTATTGTAAGACCTGTCAGTAAACAAAATAATTATGTTAATGATCCATTTTCTGTAAAGGTTCTTACTACTCTTAAAGAAAGAGGTGAAGAAAATATTCGTAAACCTATTTATGAATATACAGGTGATGCTGAAGGTGAGATCGGGATTGGAAAAGCAATTATGGCATCCAACTCTACCACCGGTAAGGAAGAAGCAGTTGGTATTATTTCCATTAAATTCAGACCAAAAACTCTGACAGCAGCAGCAACTAATAGTACAAGCTCTTATCTGGAATCATTAATTGTTACATGTATCGTTGGTATGTTTTTCTTTGGGATGATTTATTATCTCACAGTAAAACCAATCGGAGATATGCGTGTACAACTAGAGGAAGTATTAAGAGGTAAGAGAAAAGAAATTGAATTAAAAGTACTTTTTCAAGAGATCAATCCTCTGCGAAGCTCAGTAAACTCGATCTTACAAAGAATAAAAGAACTTCAAAGTGATGATGGTGGAGAATTTGCAGAAATTGAAGAGGATGGAAAGTATATAAGACAACTTTATGAGTTTATGGCGGGTGCCCAAGGTCCTGTTATGATTCTCAATTCAGAAAAACTTATTGAGCATATCAATCCTGAGGCCGAAGACTTAACTGGGATGCGAGAAAATTCTGCATCTGGTACCAGTCTTTTAGACTCTGCAAGAGATCAAGGTTTTGCGGCAACTGTAATTGATTTATGTGATCAATCGGCTAATAACGAAGGAACAAACCAAAGTGAAGTTTATGAACTCACAGGTAAGAATTATATGATTCATGTATCAAGCTTAATCGGAAGAGATAATTTTGCGAAAGCTTTTTATATAACTTTTGTATCGGATGACTAAGGAAAGAAATGGCAAATGCTGTTAAAGTTTTAAAACATTTCGAAACCCCTGAAGCTGCAGGGACTTATCATCGTTTAGTATGTTTAACTGGTAAGAACAAAGGCCTTGCTTATCTTATTCAAGCAAAGCGTGTCGTTATGGGGCGTTCAGATAAGGCGGATGTTCGTGTTCACGATATTAAGTCTTCTCGTGAACATGCGGAAATTGTTAAAGTTGGAAAAGATTTTGTTCTAACTGATCTCGGTTCGCAAAACGGAATAGTTGTTAATGATTTAAAAGTTAAACAACACGTTTTAACTAATGGTGACAAGATTATTATTGGTAAGACAGTATATAAATTTCACCGAGTTGAAGTTAAAGGTGAAGTTGAAAAACCTAAAGTTGCAGAAGTTGAATTTGAAGATGAAGAATTTGAAGAAACTAAGAATAATAAACCAACATTAATTCTTGCTATCGTAGCCATCGGTGCGATCATGCTCCTAATGTCTGGTGGAGAAGAAACACCTAAGCCAATTGTTAAAAAACGAAGCACTATGCGTATTAATACAGTTAGTGGTGATATGGAGCGAGCTCTACAAAAAAAGAGAACTTATGAAGACAAAGAGCTTAATAAAAAACTAGAGGTCTATTTTCAAAAAGGTTTAAGAGAGTTTAGAGAGGGGAATTACTTTCGTGCTTTAGAAGAGTTTGAAGCGACTGAATATATAAAACCACAAGATCCACTTGCTCAATTCTATATACGTAAAACAAAAGAGGCCTTAGATAGATCTATTGAAGAATCTTTTTTAAAGGCAAAAAGAGATGAAGAATCATTAAAATATAATTCTGCAATTACTTCTTATTGTTCAGTTATCCGTCTACTTTATAAAAAACCGGATGATGAACGATATATTCGTGCTGAAAAAGGTCTTCGAAAAATTGAAGAAAATCAAGGTAAAGAAGAAGGCGAAATTAAGTGTATCCAGGAGATTCAATAATGAAAGTGAGTGTCTATCATTACTCACAACATTTACATGATCTGGAACTTCCAACAATTGATTTGGAAAATGGTGGTGAATTTTATATTGGTCGTGCTGATGATTGCCATGTGCAATTAGATGACCATCAGATATCGAGACAGCATGCACTTTTTTATTATGAAAATAAGAAGTTGAAAATAAAGAAACTAACTGAATTTGGAACGATTCAAGTTGCAGGTAATGAAGTTAGTGATATTGAATTAAGTGAAGGCGCTCAAGTTGTTATTGCCGATTTTAAGTTAATCGTTTCGCAAATACCTCTTGGAAATGAAGTCGTTGATAAAGTAGATGAGTCTATTCCAAGTATGCCAGTAGCTGAGCCACAAGAACTGACAAGAGATAATATTGAAGCCAAAAGTGATGAATTTGGTGACGCTACTGAGAAAATGCAAAACGAATTTGAAGATACTCTTGATCAATCACTTGAAGCAACGGATACAATTGATAGTGAAGGGCTTGCTAATGACTCAAATAATGATCTTTCAGATCTAGATGATAATAATTCACTTGATGATAATTTTGGTAGCGATGAAGCTCAGGCTGATTTAAATTCAGATGGATTTAATGAAGATGAAGCTGCTGATTCTGCGTTTGGTGAAGAGTCTAGTGAAGATAGCGGATTTGGCGAAGACTCAGATAGTGGTTTTGGTGATGATGGCGGTTTTGGTGATGATGATGGGGGCTTTGGTGATGATGGCTTTGGTGGAGGCGGTGATGTTGGAGAATCAACACAGGTCTTTCAGTCATTTGCAAAATATGCCCTAACACTAGATGGTCAATTTGCTCCATTTGATCGCTATACCATTGAAGATAAAGAAATTTTTATCGGTAGAGATGCTGAAAAATGTCAGATTGTTTTAAATGACTCAGAAGTTTCAAGTGTTCACGCTGTAATAAAAAAGACCTTAATAAATTGTTTTATTGAAGATCTTGATTCATCTAATGGGACTATTGTTAATGGATCACGTGTTAATAAAGCAGAGCTTAGTAATGGAGATAATTTTCAAATTGGTTCGACATATTTTACCTTAAAAGTAGACTCTGATCTTATTGAACAAGAGTCTGATATGTTGATGCCGGTAGAAGATGACCAAGAAATTGAAGTTGAAGAGATAATAGAAGAAGAAGTTGATTATGGTGAGCTCGATGGAGATGGTGAGTTCGCTGGTGACTTTGGTGGCGATGAAGCTCCTGTTGGAGGATTAAAGGGAATTTTCCAAGATCCTAAGAAGAAGCGAATTTTTATGATTGTTGCAGTTCTTTTAATTGGAGTTCTGCTTTTAGATGACGAATCCACCACAGATACCAAACCAGTTGTGAAAAAACCTAAAAAAGCAAAAGTGCAAGATGCACCAAAAAGTAAAAAGTACTCACCTGAAGTGCTTGAACAATTAGAGGCCAATTATCAATTGGCATTAGCTAAATATGGAACAGGTGATTATGCCGATGCAATGACATATATTAATATTGTTAAAGGTATTGACCCTAAATATAACGAAATTGAAAGTATTGAACAGTTAGTAAAAGATGGCTTTAAGCAATTAGAAGAAAAGAAACGTCAGGAAGAGGAAGAAAAGAAAAGACAAATTCTCTTAGCTGAAGTTAAAGAATTGGTTAAAAAAGCAAGAGAGGCGGTTGATAAAAGACAAGTTGAATTGGCCGAAAGTCTTTTTGGCCAAATTGTACAAAAAGATCCAGAGAATTTAGAAGTTCCACAAATGAGAATTGAAATTGAAGCCTATCAAAAAGCGAAAGAGAAAAAACGTTTAGATGAAGAAAGAAAGAAAGCTTTACGTCAATCTATGGTTGATGCATTAGCTCCAGGAAAGGCTCTTTATTTAAAAGAAGATTGGTATGTTGCCATCGATAAGTTACAAAAGTTTGTTAAAAAAGATGGAATGGATGAAGATCTTATAAAAGAAGCTACTGAGATGATAAAAGATTCAAAAAGAAAACTATCATCCATTATTAGTCCCTTATTAGCTAAAGCTAGATCTGCACGAGAAGGACAAGATTTAAAAAGGGCCTATGAAACTTATGGTGAAGTATTAAAGTTTGATCCATCTAATGGTGAGGCCCTATTAGCTCGAGAAGAGATTTTTGATACATTAACTAATCGTTCTCGAAAAATATATCGTGAAGCACTTATTTCAGAGAGTCTATCACTTTTTGATGAGGCAAAAGAAAAATTTCAAGAAGTACAACAAATCTCACCAATTAATAGTGAGTACTATAATAAAGCATCAAGTAAACTTAAAAACTATTTGGAGTAGTTATGCAATTAAAGTCATTTGCAGCCCAGTCAGAAGCAGGACCTTTTCTTCAAACCAATGAAGATGCTTATGATTTTGATGTTCTCAATGAACTATTCCTCTTACTCGATGGATTTGGTGGTGCAGGTATAGGTGATGTTTGTGTAAATAAATTAAAAGAAGATGTTAAAAAGTTCTATCTACGTTTAGCAGAAGATCCAGATGCAACCTTACCATTTTTTTATAGTCCTAAATATCTAGTAGAGGGTAATGCTCTTATTAATAGTATTCTTTTTACTCATAATAATTTAATGAAAGAAAACTTTACTAAAAAAATTTCAGAGAGAGCTGGTGCAAGTGGAGTTGTTGTTGCAAAGTCAGAGTCTGTTTTGACACTTGTGAGTACTGGTTCTTGTAATGCTTATCTTTATCGACGTGGAAAACTCGATAAAATATTTATTGAAGATAGTTTTCAGTTTCTTTCTAATGATGATTATAATAATCATTTAAAAACCATGCCTCTTAGTGGCTTTGGATTATTTCCCGATCTTTATTATCAAGTTAAAGAATTACGTTTATATAAAGATGATATGATTTGCTTACTCACAGATGGAGTGTATGGCAGATTAAAGTCTGAAGAAATCAAAGATGTCCTCTCAAAGCCGCATTCAGGACTTAAGGCCAAGTTACAAGATCTTTTTCAACTGGCCAATAGTCGAGGTAACCTAGATAACCAGTCCGGTATTATTTTACAATTTTAAATTCTATTCTGGCTAAAGTATTAAAATTAGACATAACACTTTATGTTATATAACATATTAAGGTGATATTGAATTAGTGTTTTAAGGGTCATGGATGGAACATAAAGTACTTATCGCTGACGATAGTTTAACAATCCAAAAAGTTATAAAGATTACATTAAGTAATGAACCTTTTGTACTTAGTGATTGTACTGATGCAGATGAACTAGTAAGTAGTGTAGAAGAATTTAAACCGGCGATAGTCCTCTTAGATTTTAATCTAAGTGAAAATAAAACGGGATATGATCTCTGCAAAGAAATTAAAGAAGTTGCACCTAACGTGCAAATCCTAATGCTCTTTGGGGCCTTTGATACTATTGATGAAGGCTTACTGCAAGGAGCGGGTTGTTCTTATCATATTGTTAAACCATTTGATGGAACTAAGTTTATAAATCTTTGTCGTTCAATGGCACAAGACCATGACTCGAATTCAGGTGATGCACAATCAAGTGATGATTTCGATTTTTCCACAGATAGTCCTGTTACAGAACCTCCAGTTATTGAAGAAGAAAATGAAGCAACTAGTGATATAGGTGATGATTGGGTTGTTAATCAACCGAATGTAATTGATAACGATATTCCTGAACCAATTGAAGCCGATACCAGTGCAGAAGTTGGTGATGATCTTTCTAAGTCTATGGAAGATTGGGGAATGGAAATTCCAGGAAAAATTGATGCTGGATCTGATTCAATTGATCACATGGATATTCCAGCTCCAATTGATTCAGAAGAAAGTTATGAATCAATGGATATGCCAGAGCCGATAGAGGCTGCTCAGGATTTTCCTGAACCAATTAATAATGATGAAGATACGCAATTACCAAGTAATGACGATCTCGAATACCCAGATATGATGACTAGCTCAGATGCTAGTACTGAAGATGTTGAAGAAGTAAAAGCTCCTAGTAATTCAGACCTTGAGTATCCTGATATGGACTCATTAGATAATTTAGAAGTTGAAACTTCAAGACCTGAACCATCTTTAACTCCAATTAGTGACTTGCATGATAATCAAGTTGAAGAACAGATTGAAGTCTCTCAAGGTGGAACAGACTCTGAAGAGGCCCTAAAAAATCTTGAAAATGAAATTCAAGATGAGATGGAAGAAAATGATTTATGGGCAGCAGATGAATACGAAGTGCCTACAATAGAAGTGGAAGAAAACTATACAGATAAAGAAGTTAAAGCTTCAGAAGGCGAAGACTTTAAATCAATGGATCTTGATGATCTTCCTCAAATTGAACCACATGGCTTAGAAAAAGTTGTAGATAATACAGATGAAGAAACGAGCTCAGATTCATATCAATCATTTGATGATGAAGAAGAACATGATCTAAACAATTCTCCAGAAGACTTTCCTGCAGATGTAATGGAAGAAGATCTTGAGTATCCAGATGTTGCATCAATGAAAGATGAAGTCGAAGAGTCGATGGATAAAATTGACGATGCAATTAAAACTCCAGAGCGTTTAGTAAGTGCAGACTTTGAAGAGAAGTTACAAAGAGAGCTTACTGAAAAGCTTACGCCAATTGTAGAAGAATACGTTAAAGAATACTGTGCTAATTCTATTGAAAAAATTGCTTGGGAAATTATTCCGGATCTGGCTGAAAATGTAATCAAAAAAGAGATTCAAAAGATTTCAGATTCAATTATGGATAATTAAAAAAACTATTTAATTAATAAGCTCGCACTATAAATACTTTTAACTTCATCGTTAATAAGGACGCGAGCTTCACCATAACTTCCAACATCTAAAAATGTACCTGTGATTTCTTTACCATCCTCAATAATAGTTACTAATTCATTTTGATGAACACATCTTTGCATAAATTCTGTTCTTATTTTCTCATCATGCATTCTATTATCTGAAATAAATAAATATAATTTCTTAGCAACTTCAGAAACATTATACGGCTTATTAAAAATACTTGTGACTCTTGGAATGTCACTTGGATACTCTTTGGCGTGAAATAAATTAAGGCCAATTCCGCAAATCATATGGTGGTTTTTTTGAATAAGAATACCACCACACTTTTTTCGATCAATATAAAGATCATTCGGCCATTTTAATTCAATCTCTACTTGGTACTCACTTTCAAAGAATTTTGAAATAAGAACACCCATCTCTAATGAAGTTAAACTAATAGTATTAGAGGATTTTAAATTAAATGACATGGCCAGAGCATTACTCACACTAAACCATTTTTTCTCTCTTTGCCCTTTGCCTAAGCTTTGAAACTCACTGCTCACAAGATAATTATCTGATTTCTCGTCTAATAATTTTTGAATTTCAATTTGCGTGCTTTGGCAGCGCTCCATATGTATATGTTGCATTGTTGAAGAGTACTAAAAAAAAAGTTATATATGAAGAAACAAAAAGGAATTTCTATGTCATTAATCAAACGCTCACATCCTCGTGAAATTAAAATCACTAAGAATATCAATCCATATGCTCACGGAAGTGTCATATGTGAATGTGGAAATACAAAAGTCCATATCACGGCCAGTGTTGATGAGGGAGTACCTCCTTGGATGCGCGGAACTGAAAAAGGATGGGTAACTGCTGAATATAATATGCTTCCTGGCTCAACTCACGACAGAATTAGACGTGAAAGAAAAGGTGCAAGTGGTAGAACCTCAGAAATTCAAAGATTAATTGGTAGAGCTCTTAGAGCTGTTGTTGATATGAAGAAACTAGGTGAGCGCCAGATTATCGTTGATTGTGATGTCTTAGTTGCTGATGGTGGGACGAGAACGACATCAATCACTGGTGGTTTTGTCGCACTTAAAATGGCAATTGATAAACTAATGAGCGAAGGAAAGATTTCAGAAAATCCAATTCGCGAAAACTTAGCTGCACTAAGTGTTGGTCTTAATTCAGAAGGAAAAGTTATCGCTGATTTGAACTATGAAGAAGACTCTAGCTGTGAAGCTGACGTAAATATCGTTATGACTGAAAGTGGAAGAATTGTAGAAGTTCAAGGAACTGCAGAAGGTGAACCATTCACACGTGAGCAATTTGATGCCATTGTTGATTGTGGTGCAGAGGCCTTAAAAACAGTTTTTCAAAAACAAAATGAAGCACTCAATGCATAAGTTTATTCTTGGCTCTACAAATGCAGGTAAAGCAAAAGAGCTTAATGAGCTCCTAGGGGATAAGTTTGAAATACTAAGTGCTCCCGAGAAGCTAGAAGTTATTGAAGATGCGGATTCTTTTGCAGGTAACGCTCTTTTAAAGGCCAAAGAATATTATGAAAAGTTTAAGCAGCCAGTAGTTGCTGATGATTCAGGCTTAGTTGTTCCAGCACATTCTGAAATATTAGGTATTTACTCTGCTCGTTTTGCACCTGAAGAGACTGAATACAGTGGAAAGATCCAAAAATTAATAGAATACATGCAAAATACAGAAGATAGATCTGCTTACTTTGTTTGTATTCTCTGCTTCTATTTGAACCCAGAGGAAATCTTCTTCTTCGAAGGTCGAGTAAATGGAGAAATTGGACATAAACCACAGGGGAGCGAAGGCTTTGGCTATGACCCAATCTTCTATCCAAGCGGTATGGACGATAAGTCATTTGCAGAGCTAAAGGATTGGAAGAGCAAGAACTCTCATCGGGCGAAAGCATGTCGCGAAGCAATAACTTTCTTTAATAGCTAAAAATCATTGCCAAAATACTTATAATCCATTAAAACTTTATCTCAAAGAAAACTCGGGGTGTAGCGCAGCCTGGTAGCGTAACTGCTTTGGGAGCAGGAGGTCGGAGGTTCAAATCCTCTCACCCCGACCATTAAAAACCACTCATCTGAGTGGTTTTTTATTTTCCAGCAAATTTTTAAAAATTCTAAACACTTAAAAAGACTAGCAATTGGAGATTGCGCTTAGGTCACTATTTCTTGAAATTTCCCCATATTTCTATGTTTGGTAACATTTGGTAACTTTTTTGGTAACAAGTTTACACTATTTTTTAAGTAATCTTTTAAAATAGTCTTTATTTGGAATATTTAAAGAACAGCCTCCACCTTCTGCCTCAGATCCAAAAATCACCTCATTTTCTTTTAAAATAGTTGGAGATGAGTAAGCTTTATTAGGGTTTCCTTCCGGGAGAGATGTTTGTTCAATAACTTCAAACTTTATACCTAAATCACACAATATATTTCGAACTTTGTTTGCATTTGGGCAACCTTCAAAATATATAAACTTCAATTCATTCATTAGATTCTCCTTACTTAAAGAACATCTCCAAACTGATACCTATTTTTCAGTTGTCCAATCTCAAACGCTTCTTTTAAACTCAGACTAAAGCAGTCTTCATGACCATCCTGTTTCCATGTATTGAATGCCTTCTTGTCTTTGAATGCATGAACAAAGCAGCAGAAGTTTTGAATAGTATTATCACCAAGCTCTTTTGGTACGATAAAGGATATAACAGCATCATTATTTGATATGTTAGAAATTTCATTTGGTTTTACTGTTAATTTGGTTACAACACCACTTACTGGGCAAGTAAGTTCAACTTCAGCGGTACTCTGTACCAATTCTGGAATAAATAAGGCATCCCAAGCACACCAAGTATTTAGAACGATGTCATTAAAGGTTATCTTGTGTGGTGAATTGTAATTTATTGCCAAGCCCCAGAAGCCAATAATTTCACTATTCTCTCTTTGTATTCCTGGGTAGTTTTTTATTTCTTCTTCAATCTCTTCTAGCGTTACGTCTAAAGCATTCTCTAAATTTTTTAATTTAACAGGCTTCCCTTTCGATAAAGCTTTGTAAGTTGCTATGGAGAATTTTTGCATGAATAAGGTTCTTTCTGGAAGACATCCTTTTAGACACTCAAAAATTTTGTCTACACCTTCTTTCATTATCACTCCTTGCTGACTAGTTCTTGAGCTTTTTTAAGCCATGCCATATTGTTTGCTAAGCAACAACCTCCTTGAGGATTGCTTGTCTCGCAAAAACAACCGGGGTCTTTCATTTTTGCCTTAATGTCCTCTATAACTGTTGATGTTCCAGTTTCTCTAAGCTCATCTAAAACACTTTGTCTTGTATGGTTAAAGCAATAGCAAACGTGAACATCAAGAGAATCATCTTTTACAGTTGCTCTAACTTTCAATTCATCGGCTTTAAAAAAATGATCAGATTTGCTTGAATAATATGAGATTTCACAGTCAGGAGTTTTACACCACTTATAGTCAACATTGTCTTTTATCTTACTTACACAGCAATCATTTAATAAAGCTTTGGGGGTTTCGAACTTAACTTTTGCACCCTTCTGTCCACAAGAGGGACATACATTGTCTAACCCTTTGCTTTGGCTAATTTCTTCTTCTGATTTTGAATCACAGCATCCCATAATGACTCCTTAAGACTTACAAGCCTTTTTTGTATGCTCCTTATCCATAAAAACTTTAAACTCTGTAAATTTCTCAATCGCTTTACTTACTTCACAATCAGTTTTTTCGGGCAAATAGTTCTTTTTTTCAAATTTTAAATCAGTTACGCCCACAGATATTTCTTTGTCTTCTATTTTTAGGCTTTCAGCTTTTTTAAGTGCAACTTTTACTCCTAAGATACAGCCACCACAGGTCATGCCCT
>CAJXHA010000058.1 GCA_913053615.1 uncultured Bacteriovoracaceae bacterium
CGCCATTTTTAGTAAGCATATTTGAAATTTTATTAACTTCTTGTAGTACTTCTTTATAAGTAAAAGTTAATGCCTTATCTTTTGGATCATTAGGTTCCCAATGAATAGCAATTTTATCTGGATGAGTTTCAACATGACGATCAAGTGCATTCTCAGTAATATTTAGAGTTGCTCCATCAAACCATTTCATATCAAGGTTATTAAAGTCACCACTTCTTACATTTTTCCATGGAGTTTTGAAACGATATGTCTTCGCTCTCTCTTCCCAATAAGCATCAGACTCTTGAATACTTTTATCATAAAAGCTTTGATATTCTTCTTTCGTTGTAGCGCGAAAATTCATATGAACTCCTTATTAATAACTAAGTGTACAATATCTTATAAAGAATCAGAGCATATTCCTAGACGGTGTGAGTAATTAAAAGAGAAAGATCAATTCAAGGCCTAAGCCTTGAGAATTTCTATTGATTTCTAATTGATCTGTGGTGATATCATTTTGTACTACGAGGTAGTTTAAACCAAAGCGAACCCCGCCAAACTGCTTATAGACATTGAATTGGTAATTTAATGAGCTTACTTTATTAGACTGCTCAGATTCAGACTCGGGGTGATAGAAGGCTTCAAGTCCCCAGTAATAACCCCACATTTCAAAAACATAAGCGATATTTATAAAGGGTGTTCTAAGTTTGTCTGAGTTAAATTCAACTAGTGAGTTACTCACAACTTCAAAATAAAAGTAACTTCTTTGAATAATTCCTATATCAAATTGAAAGTTACCACTTGCATAGGCCCATGCAAGTTTAACATCTGACTCTGAAAGGTCGTTATCAGAAAACTCAGCATTAGAGTTTGAATAAGAAATCGATTTAGACAAAAAGGAAATGTGATACTTTTGGGTCCCTGTGAAAAATTGTTCAAAGGTAAATCCAAATTTATTTATTGCTGCATCGATATCAGCATCAAGCTCAGTATCAATTTCTTTGACATAGAAATTTCCAGTTTCAGATCCATAATAAAACTCAAACTGACCTGCAGCATTCGCATTATATGTCGTTAAAATGGTGAATAGAGCAATTATAAAGAACTTCACCAGTTAACTTTATTACATAGAGAGGATAATACAAGTGAATTTATCTTAAACGAGTAATTTAAATATTTTACCAAATAAAAAGAAAATTTTCCCCCTCTTGCAAGGGGGAATAATAATGATTATTTTACAACAAAATTAGAAATTTTTCCTGGAACATAAATCTCTTTAATAAGAGTTTTTCCCTCTAGGTACTTAGCGATTCTCTCATCGCCTTTAGCAGTTTTTAAAAAGTCTTCTTTAGAGATATCAGCTGCCACTTCAATAGTTGCACGTGTTTTACCATTAACTTGTACTGCCATAGTAATGAGATCATCTTTAGCTAGTGACTCGTCAAACTTAGGCCATGGGACATAAGAAATGCTTTCAGTATGTCCAGTAAGCTGCCATAACTCTTCGGCCATATGTGGCGCAAAAGGAGCAATTAATTGAGCAAATATTGCTGCAGTTTCTTTGGAAAACTTTTTAGTCTTCGCACAATGATTAGTGAAAATCATCATTTGAGAAATTGCAGTATTAAATTTCATTTCTTCAATATCACTGGTAATTTTCTTAATGGTTTTATGTAATTCCTTTAAAGTTTGATCATCGTCTTGAGTGTATAGAGATGTATCAGCAAAAGTTTTATAGGCCTTAGTTAGAAAGTTATAAACACCTTTAACTCCATTCATTGACCATGGCTTATCTTTATCAAGTGGACCCATAAACATTTCATATAGTCTTAGAGTGTCAGCACCATACTCTTCTACAACACCATCTGGATTAATCACATTTCCACGAGACTTACTCATTTTTTCACCATCTTCTCCAAGGATCATTCCTTGATAACGATAGGTTTTAAATGGTTCTTTTGTAGAAACTAAGCCTAGGTCGAAGAAAATTTTATGCCAAAAACGAGCGTATAATAAGTGCATAACAGCGTGCTCTTTACCTCCAACATAAAGGTCTACTGGTAACCAATACTTTTCAAGATCTGACTCCCAAGGCTTCTCGGTATTTGTTGGATCAATATAACGAAGGTAATACCAACATGATCCGGCCCATTGAGGCATTGTATTTGTTTCTCTTCTTACTTTTTTTCCACTGATAGGGTCATCAAAATATAACCACTCATCAATTGTTGCGAGAGGAGATTCTCCTGTTCCACTTGGTTCATATTTTTCAACCTCAGGTAGCTCCACTGGTAATTCATCTTCATTTAATACGCGAACGACCTTACCTGTCTCAGCATCTTTTAATAATGGGAATGGTTCACCCCAGTATCTTTGACGAGAAAATAGCCAGTCGCGAATTTTATAATTAGTTGTTTTACGACCAAGGCCATCCTTTTCAAGGCGTTCGATCATTTTGGCAATACCATCTTCTTTATTAAGCCCATCTAGGAAGTCTGAATTTATGTGTAGACCTTCACCAGTGTGAGCTTCTTTTTCAATATCTCCACCTTCTAAAACAGGAGTGATTTCTAAATCAAATTCTTTGGCAAATTCCCAGTCTCTTTGATCATGAGCTGGAACCGCCATAATTGCACCAGTTCCATAAGTCGCTAAAACATAGTCTGAAATCCATACGGGTACTTTCTTGCCACTAACTGGATTGATGGCATAACTACCAGTGTGTACACCTGTTTTATCTTTATTTAACTCAGTTCTTTCAAGATCCGACTTTAAAGCAGCTTTTTCAATATAGGCATCAACCTCTGCTTTTTTGTCATCAGTTGTTATTTTAGCTACCAGTTCATGCTCTGGAGCAAGAACCATATATGTTGCACCAAAAAGTGTATCAGGTCTGGTGGTGAAAACAGTTATGGCCTCTCCAGACTCTGTTTTAAAATCAACTTCAGCACCAACTGATTTCCCAATCCAATTTCTTTGCATTTCTTTTATATTTTCAGGCCAATCTAGGTCATCTAAATCATCAAGTAAGCGATCAGCATATTCTGTAATCTTTAACATCCACTGCTTCATAGGCTTTCTAATTACGGGGTGACCACCGACTTCAGATTTACCATTCACAACTTCTTCATTCGCAAGAACAGTCTTTAACTCTGGACACCAATTCACATTCATCTCACTCTCATAAGCAAGACCTTTATTATACATTTGAACAAAGAGCCATTGAGTCCAGCGATAATAATCTACTTTGGAAGTGGCTACTTCACGATCCCAGTCAAAAGAAAAACCCAGCATTTTTAATTGTCTTTTAAAGGTTCCTATATTTTTTTCAGTTGTAACGCTTGGATGAGTTCCAGTTTTGATAGCATAATTTTCAGCTGGTAGACCAAAGCTGTCCCAACCCATAGGGTGAAGAACATTAAACCCTTTCGTTCTTTTATAGCGGGCCATAATATCTGTCGCGGTATAACCCTCTGGGTGACCAACATGGAGTCCAGCACCGCTTGGATATGGAAACATATCAAGAACATAATACTTAGGTTTTGAAGTATCGTTTGAGGTTTTAAAAGTTTTATTCTCGTCCCAAAACTTTTGCCACTTTGATTCAATGTTTGAAAAATCGTAATTCATATTTTATCCCTTTTTTGCGCCACTCATCCTAGCACTAATAATAATAGATGTGAACAATGCCGCTATGGGTTGATGATAAATTAAAAGATATTAAACTCACAAATCATGACTTTCATGCTTTAATAACTATATGCATGAATCAATATTTACACAGATTGGCTTTATTCTACTTTTGACTCTGATTAGTCAGTGGGTAGCTTGGAGATTTAAGTTTCCAGTAATCGTCTTATTAAGTGGATTTGGTATTTTATTTGGACCAGTCTTACAACTTATTAACCCAGAGCAAACATTTGGACATTTATTAACTCCATTAATAGAGCTGGTGGTGGCCATTATTCTATTTGAAGGGGGATTGAGTTTAAAGTTTCATGAGTTTAAAAAAGTTTCCTCTGGATTAATTCGTCTTTTTACCCTGAGTATTATTCTGCAAGTTGCCTTAATAACTTATGGGGGAGTTTATCTAATTGGTATTAATTGGAAAGTTGCCATCATTCTCGGAGCTCTATTAGTTGTTACCGGGCCTACTGTGATTATTCCTGCTTTACGTGAAGCACGTCTAAAAACAAAAGTCGCACATTATTTAAAATGGGAAGGAATTGTAAATGATCCGGTTGGAGCAATGCTTGCAATTGTACTTTTACAGGTTGTTACTTTTCATGACTCAAATTTCTCAATGCTAGTGATTGATATTGTTAAAGGAAATTTAATCGCACTGGTATTGGCCTATATACTTTATTATTTAATTAAGTGGTTAGCTCAAAGAGCACTCTTGCCTGAGTTTTTAAAAATACCTTTTTTCTTATGTATTGTTTTAGTTCAGTTTATCCTCGCAAACCATCTGCAAAGTGGAGCAGGTTTATTAGCTGTGACGATATTCGGAATCTTTATTGGAAACTCTGGGTTAGACCTTGTTAAAGAATTACGTAATTTTAAAGAGTCTTTAACGACTTTTAGTGTTTCGATTATATTCATTATCTTATCAGCAACTCTTGATATAAATGCCTGGAAAGAATTTCAATTACAACATTATGTTTATATTTTCTTTCTAGCATTTATGGTGCGTCCACTTGCCATCATTCCTTCCACTTTTAAAAGTGGAATGACTTTTAGAGAGCAATTACTCATCGGACTTTATGGACCGAAAGGAATTGTAGCAGCTTCAGTATCAGGGGTTATTGGAATTGAATTATTAGATGCAGGTTATAGTGAAGGTGCACTATTTTTACCAATCGTTTTCTCTGTAATTCTTTTAACTGTTATTACTCATAGTTTTTATCTAAGGCCATTGGCAAAAAAATTACACTTACATCACAGTAAGAGCAATGGAGTGCTCATTATGGGAGCGAGTCCTTTTTCAATTCAATTAGCACAAAAACTTATGGAATTAGAAATGCCTGTGATGATAAGTGATACGACTTGGAGTCGTTTAAGTTATGCTAGGCAGTCGGGAATTAATGTTCATTATGGACAAATTCTCAGTGATATAAAATATGGTGAGCCAGATTTAACTCAGTATAATTATCTCTTAGCTCTTACTGATGATAATTCATATAACGAATTAGCATGTCATATATTAGCTCATACTTTTGGTACGGATCATGTCTATAAACTTCCTATTGAGGATGACTTTTTTAATGAGTCAGAAAGTGAGGCTTCAGACTATCAGAAGTTTAAAGAAAAACCAGTCTACTATAATTTAATGAAGCTCTTTCATCGTGGAAGTCTCTTTCATATAACAGAGCTTACGGAAGAATATAATTATGATCAGTTCTTAAAAGATCATATGAGCGATACCTTATTACCAATTATTATTATAAGGGAAAATAAGCGAGTGGAGTTTTATTCAACCAATAAGAATTTAGTTCCGAGTATCGGTGATAAGATTTTATATTATCAATAAACAAAGACTCCTGGGGGATAGGAGTCTTTGATAAGTAAGTTTGTCCTTAAATAATTTTATTTATTTAATTTACAATTTAATGGATAAGTCATTTTATGACCTTTTTGAGATGTTACTGCTAAGTAATCATCGTGGTCATTTAAGTTATTAACATTCTCAATATGAATTAAGTGCTTATTACCATTTAAGTAAAGAGTTCTTCTTAATCCTTTGTGAGTTTTTTGTGATCTTGCTTCAAAAACTGAAGAAATACTTCTTTGTGCTTTATTCTCTGTTTGATGAAAAGCAACAGTTCCTTCTTCAATAGTAAATGCTTTCTCTCCAAAGTTAGTTTTACAGCTAACTGATGCCTGGCTTTTAATACTTGCGTGTGCAGTATTAACAACACTTAGAAAAGCTAATAAGGCCAATGAGCCAAAAAATAAGTGAATTTGTTCTCTCTCAATTAATTTCATGTTAAACCCCCATAGTTTTAGTTGTCTTTATAGTTACAAGCCTGATGCCAAGAAATATCATGTGATTTTAAGGGGTTATCAGGGGAGAATTGTGTAAAATATATTGACTGTCTAATCCTTAGACGATTTCATTTATATATGGATGTTTCTTTTGCCAAAATTGATATTACCCCAGATATTCGTGGAATTAGCATGCTTGGCTATGGAAATCCTCATAATATCGTAAAAGGTGTTGAGACTCCTATTCAGGTGAGAACGACCTGTGTGAAAGGAGAGAATGAGTTTCTTTACTTTCTCCTTAATTTTGAAATCTGCTTTATTACAGACTCTTTATTTACACCACTAAGAAGCTTCTTAGAGGAGATGCTTGGCCATAAGAACTTTGCAATTCACTTAACCGCTCAGCATACTCATTCTGCACCAAGCGGTTATGACTATTATCCTCTATATAATATGCCCACACCTGGCTATGTAAAAAGAGTACATGAAAAGTACTTAGCAGGTGCAAAGGAGAGTCTTACTCTTTGTTATGAAAATCTTAAGCCTGGAAGAATAGAGTTTAATGAGGGAGAGATTGCATTAAGTGAGGATGTTTCATTTAACCGCTCAATGGATGCTTATTTGAATAACCCTGAAGTCCATCTGGAAAACCTTCCTCAAACAAGAAGAAGTGCAGTGAATAAAAGAATGCAAACCCTTGCGATTTATCAAGCAGATAAGCTTATTGGATCTCTTAATTGGTTTGCTGTTCATGCAACGAATATTCCTAATACAAATTTTTATATTTCTCCTGATAATAAGGGTTACGCGGCCCTAAAAGTTGAGAAGAATTTTGAAGAACACATTGCTCTTTTTAATCAAGGTTGTGCTGGTGATGTAAGTCCTAATTTTGTTAAACAAGAAACACGTGGAGCACGTATGCGAGGGAAATACGCAAATCCATTTGATTCAGCAAAGTATAATGGCAGTTTACAAGCAAATCATTGTTTATCTTTAATTGGTACAAAGGGACAAGATATTAAGGGAGATATATTCTCTCAGACGGTTTTTAGAGATTTTTCTGATATTAAACCAGATCCTAAATTCTTACCAAAAGGTGCACCTAGTAGTGCTCGAACAGTTGAGCCTTGTCATGGAGTTGCCTTTATTCAAGGAACAAAAGAAGGTCCAGGAATTCCTCATGCACTTGGATTTTTAATTAAGCTTTTAGCATCAGCAGTAAAAGCTCTACACATACTTACAAGTTATCTATTGCCTCAAAATAAACGTGAAAGAGTTTGGTCTCTTTATCGCAACCAATATCCAAAGAGTATTTTTCTTAATGCGGGAGATAAGAATGTTCTAGGTATTCGTGACATTTCAAAGCTTCCGATTCCAAGTTTTATTGATCCTTTAATTGGCACCATGAAAAAGTACTATAAGCGAGGGGCTTTAAATGAACTTACTTGGGTACAAAAAATATTACCTGTGCAATTAACTGTTTTAGACAATCTCGTGATTGCTGCTTTTCCTGGTGAAATAACAACTATTGCAGGAAGAAGAATTGAAAAACAAATAAGAGATGCCTATGGTGATCAAGTTAAGATTATTATATCTCCTTATTCAAATGCATTTTGTGGTTATATCACCACTCCTGAAGAGTATGAAATGCAAATGTATGAAGGTGGGCATACTTTATTTGGTCGCTGGACTTTACCTGCCTTTCAAACAGTTTTGGCTGAGCTTATCTGTGCTCATCAAAAAGGTAATCAAGCAGAAAGTATTCAGCCTCCTAAATTTTCTGAGCAAGAAATTACTCTCAGGTCTAATTCTCAATAATTAATTTTAGGCAGCTTTAAACCCAGCTAATTCTTCAAAGTAAGGTAGTTTGATTCTAAAGGTAGTGTGTTTATTACTTGGAATAACTTCAATTGTACCTTGATTGTGAGTAATGAATGAGCGGGTGATAGCTAAGCCAACTCCAGCTCCTTTTTGTTCAATTTTAGTCGTGTACATAGGATTAAAAATTTTCTGAGTCATTGAACGATCAATACCAGAACCGGAATCAATTATATCAATGATTAAATTTTGATCTTCATCCTCATTAATATCGATTTGTATCCAAGCTTTCTCGCTAGTTATTGCAGCCTCAATACCATTTTTAATTAAATGTCCTATACTTTGAGAGATTTGATTTAAATTAATGGATAATTTTTGAGTCTTATCAACGTAAACATTTACATCAGTTTGAAATTTATATTTAAACTGTTCAGAGAATAGTTCTATATGAGATTCACAAATATCAATGATCTCAGAAACTTCATGTAATTGCTTTGCTTCTTTAAAGTTTGCAAGCTTTTGTAGCGACTTTATTGTTTTGACAATTCTTTGAATACTGTCATTAGACTTTTCAAGACATTTGTAAAAGCGTTCTTCATTGACCTTACCTGTATCAAGTTGAATCTTCATAATGGAAAGGTTTCCGAGAATAATTGTGAGTGGATTATTAATCTCGTGAGCAAAGCCTGATGCCATCTCTCCGAGGGCAGTAAAGCGTGATGATTCAACGAGACTATCATTTTGTGATTTTATGTACTCATCTTTTTCTTTTATTTCTTTAACACACTTAAGAGTGATAATGATGTGTTTTTTTACTGTATTTAAATGTCTTATTGAAACGAGAAATGGAACTTCACTTGAGTCTTTGGTATTTAAGTGAACTTCTATATTACTCACATCGATATCAAAGTCTTTAATTTGAGGGAAATGTTTAAATAGTGAGTTTAAAGTTGAGTCAGTTTCTTTAAAGTATCTCTTAGTAGCATCATTAACAAAGATAACGGATTGATCTTCAAGAGAATAGATAACACTTGCATCAGGAAGGTTTGAAAAAATATCTTTAAATAATCTGAAGTTATATTCTTCTATTTTATTGGTTTTTTGATGTTGAAAATATTGAACGATAGCTAAGAGAACAGTACAAAAACCAACGGCCTCTAGAAACACAGAGTATTGGTTCTTAGTAATAAAAACACCAAGTCCTAAAAGGGTTATCCCTAAGACTAATAAAATTGAAAATATGGTGTAGAATTTCCCTAATTTGCTCACGACAACTTATCGGTAAGCTTGAATGAAAAAAGGGTTTTATAAAACTTAATTAAGTAATTCTTTAGTTTTGTAAGTCGTTGATATTACTTAACCGCAGCATGTTTTATAGCATCCGTGTCCCAAAGTGGAGCATCTTCTAGAACTTGAGGTACTTGCTCAACAGTATTGGCCACTGACCACATATCATTATGAATAGGGGCGTGGAACTTTTCATACTCCATGCGATTGAGTAATTCGATTAAAGGGTCGTAGTAGCCTTTGTGATTTACTAAGATAAGGGGACCAGTGTAATGACCTAAACGTTTAGAGGTTAACCATTCAAAGAATTCCTCCATTGTTCCACATCCACCAGGAAGAAAGAGAGTTGCATCTGAGTCATTTAGCATTTTATGTTTTCTCTCGCTCATTGAATTAGTCATTATTAATTCACTAAGACCTTTATGTTGCCATTCAACATCAATCATAAACTTTGGCATATAACCTTTAACAATAGCATTCTTACTTAAAGCACCATCAGCAACTCTGCGCATTAGTCCTTTGGCTCCTCCTCCATAGATAATAGTGTGACCATTTTCACCTAAGAGTTCTCCTAGGGAATAGGCCATATCAAGAAAGTGTTGATCGCAAACTTCAGATGAACCACACATAACCCCAATACTTTGATATTTCATACTATTTTCCTTTTGAAACACTCAGCCATGCAGGAAGCTGGATAAGAGTTATAATAAATAATCTAATTTACCAAGGAGTTCAAGTGTTAGATAAAAATATTGCTCATGATGTTATTAATTGTGCCCTCGAACACGGAGCTGATTTCTGTGATATTTTCGTTGAGAAAAAGGACAGTCAATCTGTTAGTTTTAACTCTAGCGAAGTTAAAGATATTCAGTCGGGAATGAATTTTGGTATTGGAGTTCGTCTTATTTATGGAACTAAGTCCTTATATGCCTATACTAATTCAAAAGAAAGAGATGATTTAATTAAGTTAACTCAAACACTTGCAGCTAGTTATAAAACTGGTTCTCAAGCTCTAATGCAAGATCAATTTAATACTCTAACTTATCAAGAGATTAAAAGCTTTATTAATAAAGAGATGCCCTTAGAAGAAAAGATAAATAATTTAAAGTCTTTGGATTCAAAAATAAGAGCACAAGGTGAATACATCTCTCAAGTAAATATCTCAATGATTCAGTATCAACAAAATATAGAAGTTTTTAATTCAAAAGGTCTCTACGCCCATGAGGTAAGGCCATATTGTCGAGTGGCAACAAATGCAATTGCAAAGGATGGTGATAAGCAATGTTCTGGAAGTTGGAATCCAGGAGCTAGAGGTGGAGATGGCTTTTTAGATTCTCTTGATCACGATTGGATTGCAGAGTATCTAGGCAAGAAAACTAAAACTGTTTTATATGCTGAAGCTTGTCCTGCTAAAACCATGGATGTTGTTATTGATAATGGTTTTGGAGGAGTTATTTTTCATGAGGCCTGTGGACACTTATTAGAGACAACTTCTGTTGAGAAAAAGTCATCTGTCTTTTGGGATAAAAAAGGTGAAATGATTGCTCATGAAAATTTAAGTGCAGTGGATGATGGAACAATTGATAACTTATGGGGCAGCATTAGTATTGACGATGAGGGGATGCCAACTCAAAGAACTCAATTAATCAAAAATGGAAAGTTAGAAAACTTTCTTTCAGATACACTGGGAGAGATGAAAACCGGTCATAAGAGAACTGGTTCAGCACGTAGGCAATCTTATAAGTTTGCACCTGCTAGTCGTATGAGAAATACATTTATTGAAGAAGGTCCTCATAGTAATGATGAAATCATTCAAAGTATTGGAGATGGTCTCTATTGTAAGTCAATGGGAGGTGGTTCAGTAAATCCAGGAACTGGTGAATTTAACTTTGCAGTTGAAGAAGGATACCTAATTAAAAATGGTAAATTAGATAAGGCAGTTAAAGGAGCAACACTGATAGGACGTGGAGAAAAAATTATGAAAAATATTTCCATGGTCGGAAAGAATCTAGATTTTGCTGCAGGTATGTGTGGCAGCGTTAGTGGCTCTGTACCCGTTACTGTTGGACAGCCAATGATTAAAGTTGAAAATATTTTAGTAGGAGGAAACTCGTAATGAAAACTAAAGAAGTTATGGAAAAAGTTATTGAGCTCTCTCTTGCTAATGGAGCACAAGGAAGTGATGTTATTCTAAGTGAGGGAAAAAGCTTCAGCGCTTCTGTTCAAAATGCTGATCTTGATAAGTATGAAGTTTCTGGTTCAAAAATACTTGGAGTAAGAGTAATTAAAGATCAAAAAATTGGTCTTTCCTTTACTGAAGACTTCACTGCTGATTCACTTGAAGTGGTTGTTTCTAAAGCGATCGAAAATAGTCAGTTCTCAAAAGTAAATGAGAATGCATTCATTGCAAATGACTCAAAAGAAAGCTCAAGCCATATCGATAATAAAACAGAAGAAATAGAAGTAAATGATCTAATTGAGTTAAATAAAGAATTAGAGTCTAAAGTAAAAGAACTGGATAAAAGAGTCAGCGGTTCCCCCTATAATGGTGTTAGTGAGAATGAGTCAAAGTCTCACTTTTTAAACTCTAATGGCCGTTATTGCTATGAAGAGGATTACAGTCTTTCTTGTTATACTTCTGCCTTAATTAAGGACGGTGAGAAAAATTCTCTGCATTATTATGGAAGTGTCGCTAAAAAACTAAGTGAGCTTGACTATCAAAAGTGTATTGATGAAAGCTTTCACCATGCCAAAGAATGGTTAGATGCAAGTCCTATTAAATCTGGTAAGTATCCAGTTATTTTCTCTATCGATCAAATGCAAAGTCTTTTTGGAGCTTTTCATAGAATGTATTCCGCTAAGGCCCGCATGGAGAAATCAAATCCAATGAGCGAGAAGCTTAATCAACAAATATTCTCAAAGAATCTAAGTATTCTAGATGTTCCTACTTATGAAAAAGCTCTTTTTGCATCACCATTTGATTCAGAAGGGTATGCAAGGAAAGATCTTACATTAGTTGAAAATGGAGTTTTAAAAAACTTTTTCCATAATTCTGAGACAGCCGCTTTCTTTAAAGAAGAAAATAATTTTAGAGCAGCTCGTGGAGCTCGTTCTGCTTTAAGTGTGGGAGGAACTCACACGCTTATTCAAAAAGGTAAGGACTCTGAAAAGGATTTAACATCTCAAAAGTACTTAATGGTGCATAGTATGCAAGGTTTACATAGCGGACTGAATTTTATGTCTGGTGATTTTTCATTTGGTGCTAGTGGTTACTTAATGGAAAATGGTGAAGCCCTTCAGGCCGTTAATGGTATTACTGTGGCAGGAAACTTCTACGATTTATTAAATGAAATTGATGGAATTGGAGATACTATTCATAGTAACTCTTCAACATCTTTCTTTGCCCCAACTATTCGTTTTAGCAAATTAACTGTCGCAGGAGTATAAATGAAGTCTTGGAAGTTTAAAGTTTTAGCACCTATTGTCCTCATTTCTGTTTTGGTTTTGGCCAAGTTTATTTTGTTTGATTTTCCAATCTCATCAGGAAAGAGAGTTGGTAATTTAGTAAAGATCTCTAAGAAGGGAAAGATTATAAAAACTTGGGAAGGAACAATTGATGAAGGAAGTGGAGATAAGTTAACTCATTACTTCTCTGTTAAAGATAATGCTGTTGCTCAGGAACTATATGATTACGAAGGTAAATTAGTCATACTTTACTATGAGGAATACCTGGTTGGATGGCCAGAAGACACTACATATAATGTGGTTGCATGGGCTCCTAAAGAGGGTTCAATAGAAAGTAATTCAACAGATGAAAATGTAAAAGAAAAAGTTTCTCAAAGTATTCTTAGTAAGACGTTATTTTGTACGATGTTAGGAACTATTTATAAAGATCAAGAGCTTTATAAAGCAGTGAAAAAACACTTAGAAGAAAATAATCTATATCTCTTTAAACAAATTGATAAATGTAATGACTAAAGAAAAACAGGTATTTCTTTTAATTGGTTTAACTAAAGAAAGTGAACACTGGGATGATGATTTTATCGCTGGTATTGAAAGAGCTTTTGAAACTAAGAATATTGTAAAGATTGATCTCCCTGGTAGTGGAGTAAGACTTAGTGAAAAAAGCCCTTTAAGTATTGAGGAAATTGTAAAGTCCACAAGAAGTTATTACTCTGATCAATTCACACCAGATGTGGATCGAATTCTTATTTCGATATCTATGGGAGGAATGGTTGGCTCTAAGTGGTGTCACCTTTTTCCAGATGACTTCACTCATTTTGTCATAATGAATTCTAGCTTTAAGAACTTCTCAGGTTTAACCAAGAGAGTACAACCTAAAGCGATGTTAGAGTTCTTAAAAATATTTGCAACTAGAGATCATAAGCTAAGAGAAAAAAGAATAATTAGTCTCTGTAGTAATAGAGAAGAGAAGCATGAAAAGATTTTAAATAAATGGGTTTCTCTGGCCAGTGACCGATCTATGACTCAAGAGAATATGGCAAGACAAACTTTTGCAGCTGCCAAATACAAAATGGATTTTAAATTGAATCAAAAAGTATTAGTGATTGTTGCTCTCCATGACCGTCTTGCTCATCACTCATGTTCTTTAAAGCTGAATGAATTTTGGAATAAAGATCTCCATATTATCGATAATAAGAATGTAGGACATGCAATTCATATTGATGCAAGTGAAGAAGTACCTGAAATTATTAAAAATTGGTATTTGAAACACGCTGTTTAATGAAACCATTTACTCTTTTCAATCTTGCTTGCTAGAGGTGGTTTAGGACCATTTCTTTGATAAATAAAGCACATGGGAAAGTCACTTAAAATTCTTTTATTTATGTATATCTTAACTAGATTGAGCTTTGCTCAAGATATAATCAATCCTGGTATCTATTGCCATCGAGGGGGAAATGGAAAGTTTACTCTCAATCTAAATACGCAGGTTTTAGGAGTAAATTCTTTATACTCTGAAAGAGAGCGTCGTAAAATGTTCGACTCTGAAAAGGAAAGCGATCATAATATGCTAGGTCTTGAGGGAAGTTATCTGCAGTTTATTCCTACTGAAACGACCAATGGCTATTTAAATGTTAAGGCCCATGATCCAAGAACGAAGACTTTAATCAATATGAATATTAAGGATATCGAGCAATTGATTAGTGGTGAACGTTCTAAAGTTAATGGGGATGTGACTATTTTCTCATTTGATATTGACCCTAATAGTATGTTCCAAGAATATAGAACAAGTGTTCGGTGCGAGTTAGAAAACTAATTCATTAACACTTTTATTACTTTGGTGTATAAAAATTTATGCCAAGTTTTAAGTCAATTAAAAGTCTATTCATTTTATCTTTTCCAATTATTGCTGGGCAGATTGGGCAAATGCTCATTGGTACTGGTGATGTGTATATCGCTGGACTTTATTCAACAAAAACAGTTGGTGCCATTGGAGTTGCAAACGGATTAATGAATCCCATTTTTCTCTTTGGAATTGGTCTAATGATGGGGATCTCGCCAGTTCTCGCTATTGATAATTCTAAGGTGGCTAAACCAGAAAATTCACTATTTTCAATCCTAGTTTATGCCTTTGGTATGGGAATTATCCTCAGCTTAATTTCTTTTTTACTTAGTTTTTTAATCCCGCTCTTTCCTTTAGAGCGTGCACTCATTCCTAGTATTCAGCAGTATATTCAGATTGTTGTCTGGTCATTTCCATTTGCGTATTTATATCAAGCTATAAAAGAGTATTTACAAGCTAGAGAAGAGGTTTTTTGGCCTAACTTTCTTTCAATATTAGCAGTTATAATAAATATCGGTTTAAATGCTTTTCTCGTTTTTGGGTTTGGAAGTTTTGAGGGAGTTGGTGAGATAGGACTGGCCTATGCAAGTTTAAGCATAAGAGTTTTTCTTTTTCTAGGTGTTCTCCTTTTAGTACGTAAAGAATTGATTTATGAAATTAATTTAATCACTATAAAAAGAGTCTTTAAATTCAGTCTTCCTGTGGCCTTTATGTTTTTCTTAGAAGTCTTGGCTTTTTGTA
>CAJXHA010000059.1 GCA_913053615.1 uncultured Bacteriovoracaceae bacterium
ATTTATTTTCACAAAATCTTAATCTTTACTCTTAATTTGAGTTGATTTATCATGAATACATAATTTCAATAAGTTAAATTAGGCGATATTATGGAAAATACCCTTACCACTACTCAAAAAGCACTTAGGATCAATCTTGATACCACAATATATGGCACATTTGCTGAAATTGGAGCAGGCCAAGATGTGGTTGGTAACTTCTTTAAGGCCGGAGCTAGTTCCGGCACAGTAGCAAAATCTATCTCTGCATATGACATGATTATCAGTGACACCATTTATGGCAAAGAAAAGTCAGGTCGTTATGTGTGTCAGTCACGTTTAGATAAAATGCTTAAATATGAATATGACCTTTTAGTTGAAAGACTTGATAAGGAAAGAGAAGGCGCTCGTTTCTTTTCATTTGCTAATACAATTAGTGCGCGTAACTATCATGGGACTAATGAGGCACATGGATGGTTGGGGATACGTTTTCGTAATAGAGATAAGACTTATAGTGATTTAGTTCTCCATATTCGTATGCACGATAATACAAACCAATTACAACAAAAGGCCATCGGTATCCTTGGGGTTAATATGATCTATGGAGCCTATAATCACGATGGTAATTTAGAAAATTTTGTTGCCTCTTTAATGGACAATCTTTCTCCAGACCGAGTTGAAATAGATATGATCTTTACTAGTGGTGTTGATTTTGAAGGCTTTGATAATCGTCTTTTAAATCTTGAATTAGTTAAGACTGGTTTAACTGATGCTATTTTATTTAATGATAAGGGTGAAGTTGCTCTTGCTAGTGATCAGTTTTATAAGAAGAATTTGCTTGTAGCTCGCGGTTCTTATAGACCACCGACTAAAGTGAATGTTGATATTTTAAAAACTGGTGTAAAGAACTTTGCAAAAGATATTGGAGATAAAGATGTTATGCCAATTTGTGAAATAACAATCTCAAATCTGACCAGTTCTGGAGATATCGCTAAGGAAGATTTCTTGGCCAGAGTCGATCTTTTAGCAAGCATTAATTACCCTGTCATGGTAACAAACTTTGCTCAGTATTTTCGATTAACTAATTATCTCTCGCGTTTTAAGCCAAAGAATCTCTCTATCGTGCTTGGTGTTTATAATTTTAAACAAATCTTTGATAATGATTATAATCAATTAAAGGGCGGTATTCTTGAAGCACTAGGCCTATTGTTTATGGAAAATGTAAAAATATATTTATATCCATATCGGGAGGAGAAAGAGACTGATGAGCTGATTTCACTTGAAAACCTTCCTGTAGATGCTGATAAAAAACATTTATTAGATTTCATAAGCTCTAAATCTCAGTTAAAAGATATGCACGGTTATGATGATGGTCTATTACATATCTATTCCCGCAAAGTTTTAAATATGATTACATCTGATGATAAGGGCTGGGAAGAGTTAGTTCCTAAGAAAATTGCTAAAACAATTAATGATAAGTGTCTTTTTGGACACCCTTGTTTTTATGAGAAGGAAAAATAGGTCTTATTGATTCTCTGAAGCAATACTGCGACTAATATTTGAATTATTATTAGAACGAGTCGTAAATAACTTTTGATAATTTTTAAAGTATTTATTCTGTGGAATTTTTATCCATTTTTCAAAGTATGTACTTGCCTGTTTTTCCCAGTTTTTTTGAATACAATGGGTCGTTTTAAAATTTGATTCAAGCTTGGTACATTCTTTAAAGTAGATCTCTTTTTTGGAGAGTAGCTCTTTAGAGAAATTATTCAGTCTCTTTTCCAATACTGCGTAAGTTCTTTTGTCTACAATGTCATTAATCTTTTTATTATTTAAAACTTCTAAGCAGACTTCATTTTCAACAAATGGCTCAACATCTTTCCATGTTAAGTAGCTATCTAGTTTGGTATCTTTTTTAATGAACTCAACACAATTATCTCTTGCGTGTTGTAGAGTAAGAATTCCATTTAACCAGTTGCGGTTTTTATATAATAAGAATTCTAATCCTGATTTAGAGGACTTGAAGTTGATTAGAGAGCTTTTTTTTTCCTAGCAATGATACTTTTTTCACTAAGCTTAAGTAGCTCTTTCATCTTGCCTTCAATTTGTTTTTGAATATAAAGATATTCATGACCATTGAATGGAGTTTTCTTATCTTGGAATCTATTTAAAACTTCAGTTGATTCTTTATTTACGTATTGATTTAGGCATCTATTTAAATAAAACTTTGAGTTAATTTCACAAAAATTCTCTCTTTCTTTCGCCACCTTTTTAATCTCAGGTAAGACCATGGAAATAATTTGGTTATTTAAACTTTCAACACTCGACTTTGTTTGATAAAAGTCTGGCTTTTGAATATCTTGTTTTTTGAGCTCACTAACTTTTTGCTCAATAAAATGATCAAAGCAATTTTTTGGATTTAATTCATTAAGTGAGCAATAAATGTAAACCTGTTTTGGATCTTGGTATTGTTTGAATTCATTACTACTGGCTGGAACACGGCCGTTGTCATTAAGAGAGGTATAAAAACCAGTTTTAGAAATAGATTTTTTCTGGCAACCTGATAAAAATGAACCAAACATCATGAGTACAAACGCATTAAGCATGGTGATGGATACAATTTTTTCAGTTTTCATTACACTCCTTTTGTTAAGAGGCTTCTCGGATGATTCAGCGTAAAACTTGAGTAAAAAACTTAGTTATATTTCTTATTTTTTGATTTTTGTGATAAGTTACTAGAATTATGAAGGTTTTTTATTCCCAATCTCTATCGCCATATATGAATTTGGCCTATGAGAATTACTTACTAGAGCATTTAAAATCAGAAAAGGTTCTTTTTCTTTATCGAAACTTACCTTCAGTTATATATGGACGCTTTCAAAACCCCTGGTTAGAGTGCAACGTCTCTAAAATGCTAAAAGACCAGGTGTTATTTGTTAGAAGGCAAAGTGGAGGGGGTTGTGTTTATCACGACCAAGGTAATTTAAATTTTTCATTTCTTTCTCCTAAAGAGATATATGACAAAGACTCAAATGCAATTTTTATTAAAGAGATATTACAAATAGATGAGCTATATATTTCTGAGCGCCATGACTTAAGATTAAAAATAGGCAATAAAGACTTTAAGGTATCAGGTAGTGCGTTTAAAGAAAAAAAAGATCGAGCGATTCATCATTGTACTCTCTTATTAAGCAGTGATCTAGATAAATTAAATTACTATTTAATTTCCGCTATTCCTGAGATTGAATCAAAGTCATCTAAGTCTGTTCGTTCCACAGTGATGAACTTAGGACAAAAAATAAATCATGATCAAATTATAGAAAAAATTAATTTAATCTCTGAGGTGAATTTTGTTTCTGAGGAGCATATGTTCAAAGAGTTAAAGGATGATAAATTTTATAAACAAATGACCTCGCTTGAATGGATTTTTGATGAAACTCCACTTTTTACTTATAAAAAAGATAATTTTGAAATAAAAATTAAAAAGGGACTCGTACAATCTTTTAGCTTAATGGGTGATATTCACCCAAGTATGCAAAGTGAAATTGAGGCCTATTTACTTAATACTCCCCATATAAAAGACTTTTATTCATTTTTAGAAACCAATCATACCTTTGAATTCTATCAAGAGCACAGAGAGAGTATTCTTAGTGAACTAAGAAACTTCATGCAAGTGTATTTCTTCCAGGTAGAGATTCCTAGTTAAAAGTATCTGGGAAACTGTGACACACATATGCCAAAGTGCGTGTCCTTGAAAAAGTGAAAATTCTGGGCAAAAGAGTCTGTGCATATCCATTCTAAAAAGAACAAAGCCAACTGCTAGAAAGAGAACCGAAACAATACTGACTCTTTTGTGATTAAAGAAAAAGCCTGGCTTCTTTATAGGAATAAAAATTAACTGTAAGAGAATAATTCCAAATACGACATAATAGCGTACCTCTATAAAGTTAAAGAAAAGGATATAAATTCCTAGTGATAAAAAGATAAATAATGCAAATAAACGCTTATTTCCCTTTATGGTTATATGTAATAAAACCCAAAGAAAAGTAAGAGCAATGCCAGAGAAGTCAGCAATTTGTCCCATTTCAGTTAAAGAAGCGTGTAATAATACAGATCCTAGACCTGTTAGTATAAAGCTGAGCCCTAGTGCTTTAATACGCCAATTAAATTTGAGCATAATAAAGAGGCCTATAAAAATATAGGGAAGTGATGTAATCACAAGAGTAGGTTGCATAAAGAAACCATCGCTAAAGCTTTCACATGGGCAGGTGTTTGGAAAACAACTAGATCTTTGAAATTGATCCCAGAAGTGAGCGTTAAGCTGGCTAAAGTCTAGTGAGCTATACACGTTGAGCAACCACCAGCAGACTTATTGGCCGCAAGCTTATTATCAAATCGCCAAATTCCTTGGTATTTCTGATTTAAATAATCACAAGCACTTGAAAGATCATTGAATTCTTTTTGAAAAACCTCATTGTGCTCTGCGTCCAGTATGGTCGCATAGTACATGAATTTATCTGAGAGAATGTCAGGATCTGCACCAAAAGATATAAATGCAAAAAGTTCTTCATCTGTGTAAGAAGTATAGGTCCAATTTTCAGGATTGATTTCAGTATTGATTTCAGTAATTTGCTCTAACATTTTTTTTCGACCTTTTTTTATCTGTTTGCATAAAAAAATCTTGTCAAATCTATCATAAAAAGTGTAAGTTACCAATTCTTTAAGGAAAAAAACGGAGGAATCATGGCAAAGGGGCCTAGAGTAATAATCACATTAGAGTGTACTGAAGCAAGAAAAATTGGGAAGTCACCTTCTAGATATACAACAACTAAGAATAAGAAGACTCACCCAGAAAGATTAGAACTTAAAAAATATAATCCTTTCTTAAGAAAGCATACTCTTCACAAAGAAATTAAATAATTTATTTATTTAAATTTATAAGTAATTAGGGCCTATTTTTTAGGCCCTAGTTTGTCGTATTGAATTAAAAACCTATCCAAGTACTTTTTATCTATAACATGTGGGAATTGTCTCTCACTAGACTTCACAATAAAATATTGTTTCTTTTCAAGTTTGAGCTCAGGCACAGACTTTATCAATTGTGTAATTGTATAGCTGACTGTCTTTTTCTTTGTTTTTATGACAACTCTATAGCGAGGCGTTTTAAGGTAATTATTGATAAAGTTTAATAGCTCTTCAGCCTTGGTATCAATAATCATATGACTTTTTATATCTAAAATTTCTTCAATTGCTTTAGCTACTCTGTCGTTATCGATAGTTTTATAGCGCTTACTAATCCAATTATTCCCAAGCTTTTCTAAAGTATTATAGCTAGTGCTTTGAGAAGCGTGATAAATATCTATTTTATCAATATCAGCTACGTCATGAGAAAATATATTGGAATTAATAAAGTCAGAGAGATCCATTAATTCAAGATTATTCTTAATAATATCAGTTTGAAAAATAACATCCTTACCAGAAACTGCAATATAAGATGTGGAGTTAATAGGGTTAACTAGACCAATTCTTACGTTTACTTGCTCATCTAGCTTTGTAAAAAAATCAATATTCATAATTGGGTTGTTTAATGAAAAGGATTGAAGATTGATTGGTTCGTATTGATGAAGTGTTCTAATTGGGAGGTCTCTAAATGCATTTAAGATTTTATTAATCGTTTTAGTTCTTGCTGGCATCTTTCTTGGTTCTACCAGCATCCAATTGTCTTTAGTATCTCTTGTTATGGTAAATTTCCCAAGTCTATTTTTAAAGCGTATAGTTTTTATATTATCTAAAATATCGCTACTAATAGGTGTAGCTGAAAATTCTTGTAGATTATTTTTCTGTAGTGAATTTTGAAAGATTTCACTATAGCCCAGCAGGACAAGTATCCCGAGTGCAAAAACTAGAATGAGCCAAGTTGATATCGTATTTTGAGTTGAGCGAAAAGTAATATTCATAAATAGTTAAAAACCTAAGTCGTCAAATTCATCTTCGTCTTCATCTTGAGTTACTGGCTTTTTAAGTTTACTTGGCGGAGGTGGAACATCTGGTTCAACTTGTTTTAAAAAGTCTCTTAAATTAGTTCTTTCGCCCTCAAAGCTAAAGTGTAATTTACACTGAAGTCGATAATTAGGTTTTGTATCACTAATAACTCTAGAGTTTCTATTAACAGCAAAAGATGTCATAACCTCAGCTGTTAATGTAAATTTCTTAGGTACATTTAATTCAATAACAATATTTGAACCGGTGGTATATTTTTCTCGAGTAAAAATGAGAGCTTGTTCCATATTAATATCAGATAAGAATAAAAAGCCATGATTGCGCTCACTCTTTTTTGGAAATGTTCTCTTAAATTTAGTGTCTACTTTTGTTGCTGGAGTGCTTTCTTTAGTATCAGCACTTTCATTACCACCTTGATCACCAAGCATCTCTGCAGCGAGGGCCGCTGCTGCATCATCTTCATCTGAACTTGCTCCACCTTGATCACCAAGCATTTCTGCAGCAAGAGCTGCGGCTGCAGCATCTTCTTCAGAATCTTCGGCCTTATCTTCAGTGGCTTCATCTTCAGTGGCTTCATCTTCAGAGGACTCTTCATTTGGGCTTTCTTCATCAGAATCTTCAGAATCTGCGCCACCACCCATGGCCTCCATCATTGCCTTGGCATCATCATCCATTGGATTTCCACTTGGATCAAGATCACCATCTACATGATCATCTTCATCTTCGTCTTCTTCGTTTGGTAGGTCATCATAAGTTTTTAAGTCAGAATAAAACTCTTGAATATCGGTGATATCTAAACCTTCAATATTGCCACCATTATTCTTAATCTTCTCTTTAATACATGCTTCAATTTCAGCACGTAAACTCCAAGCGCTTATTGGAATTTTTTTAATTAGAACAGGGTGATTACTTTTATTAAGTAGAGTACTCATATATTCATTGTTACCGAAAACTTAAAAAATATCCAGTATTTAAAACAAATTGCCGCAATGAGTTAAGCATTTATTACCCTCAATCAAAAAAAATGAAAATCACTTAGAATTAAGTATGGCACACAGCTTATTTAAAAGATAAAAAGAGGGAGAATTTATGAGAAAATGCTTAGCACTATGTGCATTGCTAGTCTTAAACATTGCACAGGCGGCACACACATCAAAGTATTCTAAAAAGAGCTTAAAAAGAACAGAAGTTCACAACAATCAAATCCTAATTAAATTTAAAAACGGCACCAAAAATTCATTTCTTAAAAGTAATGCTTTTGCAGGAGCTTTAGTTGATGAATTTACTTTGTCTCAAGGTGACTTTTTAGTAATGGAGTCAACTCACAAATCATTAACTGAAACTTTAAATGAATTAAAAAATAATCCAGCAATTGAGTATGCTGAGCCAAATTATACTTATCGTGCAATTGGCGTAAGAGAATATGATGCTTATGAGGCCATGATTTCTGCACCAACAGATCCAATGTTTGATCAATTATGGGGCTTAAAAAATGATGGAAATAATGAACCAGCAGGAAATAGAGGTAACTCTAGCCCAAGTGGAAAAGCAGGAGCAGATGTGAATGCGCAAGCTGCTTGGGGCCTAAGTACAGGTAGTAAAAATGTAGTTATTGCAGTAATTGATACAGGAATTGATTATAATCACCCTGATCTTGTAGACAATATGTGGATCAATGAAGCTGAGGCCAACGGACAACCAGGTGTTGATGATGATGGTAATGGTTACGTTGATGATATTCATGGATATGACTTTGCTAATAATGATGGTGATCCAATGGATGGTAATGGTCACGGAACTCACACTGCTGGGACTATCGCTGGTGTTCATAATAATATTGGTGTAGCAGGTGTCATGAAAGATGCAAGTTTAGTGGGAATTAAATTCTTAACTGATCAAGGTAGTGGTTCAACTGCAGATGCAATCAAGGCCATTGATTATGCTACTAAAATTGGTGTTGATATTATGAGTAATAGCTGGGGTGGTGGAGGATTCTCTCAAGCTCTTTTAGAAGCAATTGAGCGTGCAAATGCTGCTGGAATTGTATTTACAGCTGCTGCTGGTAACTCATCAACTGATAATAACTCAACTCCTCATTACCCTTCAAATTATGATGTCGCAAATGTTATCTCTGTTGCTAGTCATACATATAATGATGTTCTTTCTAATTTTTCTTGTTATGGATCTAGAACAGTTCATGTGGCAGCTCCAGGACAGAATATTTTATCAACGACGCCTGGTAATTCATACTCTGTTTATTCTGGTACAAGTATGGCAACTCCTCATGTAACAGGTGTGGTAGGACTTTACTTGGCCCATAGAGGAACTAGTGATGTCGCTGATCTTAGACAGATGCTTATGGATACTAGTGTTTATCAAAGAAGTTATGATAGAAAAACAATTAGTGCAGGGAGAGTGGATGCATATAACTTTTTAACACACACTCATACTTCAAGACCTGCAAAGCCAGATCCAAATGCTTGGATTAGTCGTGCATGGGATTTTGAAAGTGAGCATCCATATAAGAATGATTTTGAAGAGACTAAGACGATTACTATTCCTGGTGCAAAGTTTATTAGAGTTGTCATCAAAAAATACGAAATAGAAAGTCGTTATGATAATCTTCATGTTCTAGATGGAAATGGGAATACAGTTCAATCAGTTAGTGGTCAGGGGCAAGATTATGCAACTGAATATGTTGATGGTGATACTTTAACAGTTCACTTCCAATCAGATGCTTCAGTAACTAAGTGGGGCTATGTGATTGAAGAAGTTCAGTATATAGATTAATTAATTAAGAAATAAATAAGTATAAAGGCCGGGTTATTAATCCGGCCTTGTATATTAACCAATGGCTTCAGCGCCACTCTTACCAGTGCTGATTGAGTAACATTGCTCAAGTGGTAAAACGAAAACTTTTCCATCTCCAATCTTACCAGTGCGACCACCTTCAAGTATGGCCTTGACAGCTTTATCAACATATTCATCATTAACTGCTATTTGGATTTGAATTTTCTTTTTTAAATCCACTTCCATTTCAACACCACGATAACGTTCAATAACTGTATGCTCATCACTGTGACCAAAGCAGTCTTGTACAACAAAACGATTGATCTCATTGGCATAAAGAAGTTTTTTAACTTGGTTTAATTTCTCTGGTTGTATAATTGCTACAATTAATTTCATATTAATTCCTATTTACTTTCGTAGTATGCTTCAAGACCATGTTCTTCAATATCAAGTCCAACATATTCTTCATCTTCATTTACTCTTAGTCCGTATACTTTTTTGATAACATTAAAAAGCACTAGACCTGTAATAAGTCCCCAGGCCATAAATGAAATAACACCGATAAACTGACTAATTAATTGGTTCATTCCTCCTCCAAAGAAGAGTCCGCTATTAGCTTCACCAACACCTAGAACTTTTTCAGCTCCAAAAAGTCCAACTGCTAATGTTCCCCATGCTCCACACACTCCATGCACACTGACAGCACCAACTGGGTCATCAATTTTTAATTTAGAGTCAATAAAGATGATAGAGTAGAAAACTAAAAGTCCACTTACAAAACCAATACAAAGAGCACCAACCCAATTTACATTGGCACAACCGGCAGTGATACCAACTAATCCGGCCAAGGCTCCGTTCAATGACATAGAAACATCTGGCTTTTTAAACTTAACCCAAGAAGCAAACATACATGTAATGGCACTCATTACAGCACTGATATTAGTGATAAAAGCAATTCTTCCAATTGATCCATCTCCAACAGTTGTTGATCCAGCATTAAAACCAAACCAAGCTAACCAAAGGATAAATACTCCTAGGGCAGCAAAGGGAATATTATGTCCTGGGATGGCCATCACTGAACCATCTGGTCCGTACTTTCCTCTTCTTGGTCCAATTGTTAATGCTCCTGCAAGAGCTAGCCAACCACCAAGTGAGTGAACCACCGTACTCCCTGCAAAATCGATAAAAGCTCCAGTTGATAATTGTTCAAGCCATCCATTGCCATTAAATAAAGAGCCCCAAGCCCATGAACCTGAGATTGGATAGATAATACCTGTAATGACAATTGAGTATAAAAGATAGCTTGTAAAAATTGTTCTTTCTGCCATTGCACCTGATACAATTGTTGCAGCAGTGGCAGCAAAGACTGTTTGAAAGAGTATGAAAGTATATGACCATGAATCACCACTTACACCACTTAAAAAGAAGTCTGTAGTTCCAAAAAGCCCATTTGTAGCTCCAAACATAAGACCAAAACCAATAAAGAAGTAGAGCAGTGAACCAATAGAAAAATCCATGAGATTCTTCATAATGATATTGATTGCATTCTTTGAGCGGGTAAGACCCATCTCAACCAAGGCAAAGCCAGCCTGCATAAAGAAAACCATAAATGCTGCAAGGCATGTCCAAACAGTATTTAGGTTATTTTGTAAAACTTCAATGTCACTTGTTTGTGCCCAAAGACCCAATGAGCCAAAGATCCCCAAGAGGAGTAAAAACTTTTTCATGAACCATCCTTAATTCAATTGTTTATGTGAATATTTTGATAAGCCTGTTTAAGAATGTCTAGTTTTTTTATGTTTAAATAGAAAAGCCCAACCATGATGGTTGGGCCAGTATTTTAGTCTTGTTTTATTTGTAAAATTAGAACTTGTGAGCGTACTTTCTTAAAAACTTAGAAAGTGAACCAACTTTATCTAATGTTTTGATCGCTTTAGCAGAAAGTCTAAGTTTAACTGTTTTACCAGTTTCAGGATCAAAAACTCTTTTAGTATGTAAGTTAGGCTGCTTTAAAGTTTTTGTTTTAATATTAGAGTGTGAAACTTTATTGTTCACTTGTCTTCTTTTACCTGTTAAATCGCATGTACGTGACATAATTTATCCTTTTTAACTCTTCTAAAATTTAGTCAGGGAGACAAATTACATAAAGAATTTCAATAATGCAAGTCATAAATGTTGAAAATTATAGAAATCAATTCTTGGCTTAATATTTCTTTTAAGCTTTAATATTTTCAAATATTCCTCATTTTTACCATTATATGGAGTTCGTATGTCAATTACGCCTTTAAAACCAAATCACATGTTATGCACAGCAAAAAACCTTTCACCACAATTTTCGACGAAAATTAAAAATAAGAAAGGAGAAGAAGTCATCTGTAGTAGTCCTAGTGCTAATAGGGCCTTGGTTGCACTGATGGATCTAGGAGCTGTTAATGGTGGAGCTGCTTGCCACTGGGGTGGTCCTGCTGCGAGTGCCGAAGTATTAAGTGCTCTACATGAAATGATGTTTAAAGAAGAGAGATGGTTTGATCACTATAACTTTGTAAATGACATTGGACATGCCGAAAATGGTATCTATGCTCTTCGTGCAAATTATCAATATGGTGGTTTGAAATTAGATGATTTAAAAGGCTTTAGAAGTATTGAGTCTAAGCTTACTGGTCACGGAGAAAGTCACCTTTATCCTGAAGGAGTTCTTTTAAGTAATGGTCCTTTGGCCTCAGCACTTGCTCAAACTCAAGGTCTGGCCATGGCCGATAAGCTCTTAGGTAATGAGAGAAAAACAGTTTGTGTTCTCAGTGATGGAGCGAGTATGGAAGGTGAAGCAAGAGAGGCTTTTGCCGCAATTCCAGGCTTATTTAAAAAAGGAAAAATGAATCCTTATATTTTAATTGTTAGTGATAATAATACAAAACTTAGTGGTCGCATTGATAGTGATTCATTTGATATGACACCAACATTTGCTGCAATGGAAACTCTTGGTTGGAAGACTATTAAAGTTGAAAATGGAAATGATCTGGAAGCTTGTTATCACGCTCTTGAAGATGCAATGGAATTAGCAAGTGATGCACCTATTTTTCTATGGCTAAAAACTATTAAGGGTTACGGAGTTAAAAGTACGGAAGAAAGTAGCTCTGGAGGACATGGTTTCCCTTTAAAAGCATACTCTGAAGATATTCATGCATTTCTTAAAGAGTTATGGACTGATGGAGAGTTACCAAGTGAGCTAACTCAATGGGCCAGTGAGTTAACAAAAAAGCCTGAGAGTAATAGCTCTGACGATGGTGTTAAGAAAGAAAAAATGCAAGCAGGTTTTGCACGTGCAGCTATAAATGCCGCAAAAGCGGGTAAACCCATTATAAGTGTTTCAAGTGACCTACAAGGTTCAACTGGTATGGCCCCTTTTCATAAAGAATTTCCTGAACTTTCTTTTGATATTGGTATCGCTGAATCGAATATGGTGAGTACAGCTGCTGGTTTAAGTAAGCTTGGTTATATTCCTGTTGTCGATACCTTTGCAGCCTTTGGGGTGACTAAAGGTAATCTTCCATTTGTTATGGCAGCATTGTCTCAATGTCCAATGATTGCAGTCTTTTCACATACTGGCTTTCAAGATGCTGCAGATGGAGCTAGTCACCAATCACTAACTTACTTGGCTGCAATGAGCTCTATTCCTTATACAAATGTTATTGTGGTTAGTAGTTCTGAAGAAGCTGAAAAACTTATGACAGAAGCAATCAATGATATTGAACTTTCACGTATTGAAAGAAGAGCAGCTTCAAGTTATGTCTTTTTCGTTGGCCGTGAGAATTTTCCAGCAAGTTTAAATACTCCAATTGAAATGGGGAAACCGCAAATTATTGCTGATGGAAAAGATGGAGTTATTGTTGCTTGTGGGCCTATGGTTGCAAAAGCACTTAAAGCAAAAGAAGAGCTTAAGGCCTCTGGAATTGATTTAGCGGTTGTAAATAATCATGCAATTAACTTTTCTGATATTGATCAGTTACAAAATATTCTAAATGAGAGACAAAATAAGTTAATCACCATTGAGGATCATCAAGAAATTGGTGGTATGGGTGCTCAATTGGTACAGGGTTTAATGAATAAAGGTGCTCAGTTTCAAGCGAGAACTATTGGCGTAAAAGGGCACTTTGGACAATCAGCTTATTCAGCAGATGAGCTCTATGATAAGAATGGTCTTGGGATAAATGATATTGCAAAGGCGTATCATTCTTTTGCTGATTAATTTGAGGGAATAAAAATGATTTATAATAGTGAGGTAAATATGCAAACTGAAACAATTAATATGCCAGGTGTAAATAATCTTTATAAAGTTGCAGGTCTTTATTTAGCAGGGCAACCAGTTCTTGAAGTTATTCCTAAACTTAAAGAGATGGGAATTACAAAGGTTTATAATATCCGCAGTGAAGGTGAATTAGATTTCTCTGAGCATGAAGCCGAATTTAAAAAACATGGAATGGAGTATATTTTTCTTCCTATTATGTTAGATGGAGCCCTCAATCCAGCTGCAATTAAGCAGTTAAATACAATGATCGATAAAAATGAAACAAATTTTATCCACTGTGGCTCTGCTAATCGTGTCGCAGGATGGCTTATAACATATCTTGTACAAAACGAAGGCATGGACTTTGAACAAGCCGTCAGTGTTGCACAAAATTCAGGACTTAAGAGTGTTGAGTTTATTGAACAGGCCCAAAACTTCATTAATGCATAAGTATTACCAAAGTTTTGTCCATTGATAATTGGCATTAATTCAACTATAAAGAAGTTATGAAATTACATTTAAATCACGCATTTGATAATAAATTTATGTTACCTGAAGATCTTATTCCTAAAGGTAAGATAAAGAAGTTTAAACGTGGAGATATCCTCTACAATAAAGGTGATAGCTCTCGTCAACTAACATATACTCTTTCAGGTATTGTTGGTTTAGTTAATCTTTCTTCAAATGGTCATGAATCATTATTACGAGTGTTTGGTGAGAAATTCTTTGTTGGATATCGTTCATTTCTAGTAGATGAAGACTATCATGCAACTGCTGTGGCCTTAAGTGATGGAGAATTACTAATTTTCCCATATCAGACAGCAGAAGAAGTTCTTAGAGAAGTTCCAGAATTGTTTCTACATATATCTAGAATGCTTGCTCGTGATCTACGTATTGCTGAAGAGCGCTTTAATGATATCACTGGAAAACGTGTGATTTCGAGAATAATTGAAACACTTATCTTTTTAAAGCAACGTCACCCTAATTACCAATGGACTCGTAGAGAGATTGGAGAGTTCTGTGGTGCTAAGACTGAGACAGTTACTCGTGCTTTAACTCGCCTAGAAAAAGAGGGCCTTATTCGCAAAGAAGGCCGAGAAATTTTATTAGGTGATATTCAGTCCTTACTTAATTTTGCAGAAAATTTAGACGTATAAACCCATAGAGCTTACAATATACTCCTTATAGGAGTGAGCATGGCCAAAGTTAAGCAAATGAAATGGTGGGGGTGGGGTGAAGAAAATAAAGACTTCGATCATGTCAAACGTCCTTATTTTTGGGATTATGTCAGCCAGTCAATTGATATTCAAGAAACTAAAATTACAAAAACCATCGATTTTAATGCAATTAAAATTCAAGACTCGCTTTTTGGAGAAAAAGAATTTGCGAGTTTTCTAAATATTTTTAATAAGACGCAAATTAAAACAGATAAACTGAATCGAATTGAACATGCTTATGGTAAGTCCTATCGCGACTTATTTCGTGCTCGTAATGGTAAGTTTAATGTTATTCCTGATGTTGTTTTCTATCCTAAGCAATCAAAACAAATCCAATTTCTTTTAAAGTGGGCACAAGAGCATAATGCCATTGTTATTCCCTTTGGTGGAGGAAGTAATATTGTTGGTGGGGTTGAGTTTTTAAATAATAAGAAAATGAAAATCTCTATTGATATGAAGCTTATGAATAAATTGTTGGATTTAGATCGACTATCATTGCAGGCTACTTTTGGTGCTGGAATACTTGGTCCAGAGCTTGAAGCACAACTTCAAAACTATGATCTTACACTTGGGCATTTTCCTGATTCATTTCAATTTTCTACTTTAGGGGGATGGGTAGCCACACGTAGTGCGGGCATGCAAAGTGATAAGTATGGCAAAATTGAAGATATGGTCATTGGACTAAAGCTTATTACTCCTGAAGGTGAGATGGAAATTCGCTCGACACCAAAATCTTCAAATGGAATTGATTTAAAGCATATGATTATTGGCTCTGAAGGAATTTTAGGAGTCATTTCAGAAATA
>CAJXHA010000060.1 GCA_913053615.1 uncultured Bacteriovoracaceae bacterium
AAGATACAGCCACCACAGGTCATGCCCTTTACAAAATATTTCTTTGATATCAAATCTTCAGCATGTCCAATTATTGAAAACATCGAAATAAATAATATAGCTACAAGTTTCTTTTTCATAATTTCTCCTAAACTAAATAAATGCTCCAATATGGAAATGTTAAAAAACTTAGAATTAGTATTGTTGCAATCCACAATATACGCCTGTTCCATTTATCAGATTTGGGATTTGCACAATAAGAGTCTTTTTCACATTCTTCAGCAGGTTTTTTCTTATAGGTATAGAAGAATGCTAATCCGAGTAAGGCAAGAGTTAAAACTGTTAAATATGGTCTGTAGGGTTCCATTTTTGATAATAGTCCTGCACTCGAAACTCCCAATGCAGCAAATATAACGGGGCCAATACAACACGATGCTGCCACAATTGAGGCTATCAGCCCTCCAAAAAGTGTCGCCTTTTGGGCTTTATTGTCCATGTTTTACTCCTGTTAATAGCTCTAAGAAGTGGCACTGCGATTCCTCTGATGATGATTCACATTTCTCAGAGACTTTCTTTAAAGCCTTTTTGATTTTTTTAAGCTCAAGAATTTTATTATCAACATCAGCTTCCTTTTCTTTGATTTTGCTTAAGGCTAAAGAGCACTTTCCCTTCTTTGAAATTTGAATTTCTAGAAGTTCTTTAATCTCTGTTAGGGTGAAGCCCAAGTCTTTTGCTGATTGAATAAAATTTAAAATATGAGGTGCCGAATTATTATAGTAACGGTACCCGCTGGACGACCTTTTTTCTGGAGTCAGAAGACCCTTGTCTTCATAGAAACGAATTGTATCTATAGTTGCTCCTGTTTCCCTTGAAAGCTCTCCGATCTTGTATAGTGAATCCATTGTCATACTCCTTACATATAATCAATTATAAACCATGGAGTATAGTCCAGACTCAAGGGTTTTGTGGCACGAAGTTACGTGTTTTCGTAATATCTAAAATTAACGAATAAAATCAACGAGTTAAGCTAGAAAAGAGCAAGTTAACGCAACCACGAATACGAAAGTTCGTGTTTTGAAAATAGCTTAATAATTCCATATGGTTAAGCCACATTTTCAGGAATGACTTGATGAGGTATACGAAACTTCGTATTCTTGTTATCAGAACCGATGAACTATCATCAGTAACTAAATAAATAAAATCATTCGATTTCTTTAATTTTACGACGAAGTCTCGTCAGCCCGTTCTCAAAAATGAGAAATGTATTTCGACAGTTAAACTCTTAACATTATTTACTTTTTTCTCCTCTTAAGGGAATAGTTAAAAATCCCTTCTCAAAAGTGATAAAATTTCGTCAGTCACTAAGTGTTTAAATTAATTCGATTTCTTTTTTTTACGACGAAACGTCGTCATTTTTGAGAAAGTATTTTGGTGACGATTTTTCGTCGTTTTGGGTTTTTACTTTTATTTCGGTTAGTTATCTATTTTTTATTTTTGGCATTGTAATTGCTTTAATATGGTTTCATTGGTTTGCTTTTTCTTTTGGGGAGCGAGCCATGTAAACCGACTACGCCGATTTACGAAACTTAGCTCACTTCGTTTGCTATTTTATTCTTGGAGGCAAGCCCCAAGAATCTCTTTTAAGAGAAGCCTGAGAAGAAGCTGACAGAGTATGCGGATAGTTTGTTTAAAATATTTTTTGAGTGTTTGCTTATTCATTCTTACCTCCTGCGCCCTTGCGGAGCAGATGAGGAGGTAAAATGAAAAACAAAAGCTCATAGTTTTTGAAATTAAAGTAATCAAGATCGGGGTGGCGAATATCCTCAGCGATTAAATGGCCCTAAGTTTCTAGTTTGCTGGTTTTCAGTAATTTTTATTAACGATAACCACATACTACGACCACAAACGAGTATGTGCTCTTTTAAAAGGAGTGCATTCATGCGCCAATTTTCTAAGAAGGTAAAAAAAGACATTCGAGACAAAGTCATACCTGTGAGATTCACAGCAGAAGAAAGAGATTTTGTCGAAATCATTTCTACCAAGTTCAATATTAGCTTTAGTGAATTTATCAGACGATCGGCCCTGCAGCGACGAATGCCCGCTCAAACTGTCTCAGAAGTAAATCGCAAAACGTATCAAGAGCTATGTCGGATTGGTAACAATATCAATCAGATTGTGAGGCATTTAAACTCTGGAATATTTCTAAGAATTGATAAAAAAATATTCACAGAGCTAAAGGCCTTAATCAAAAAGATTGGTTTTGAGGTCATTGGTTCTAAAGCTTGATAGCCAAACAAATTAAGGGCAAAAGTTTTAGAGGTTGTGTTTCTTATGTTCTCTCAAAAGAGGGAGCTGAAATGATTCATACTAATATGCTTGGCGAAACAGTTAATGAATTATCCCGTGAGTTTGGACAAACGAGAAAACTAAAACCTAATCTTAAGAAATGTGTTTATCACGCTAGTCTTTCACTTCCACAGGGCGAGGGCCTAAACAAGCAGCAATGGGGTGAGATTAGTCAAAAGTACATGAAAGAAATGGGTTTTGAAGGTTCTCAATTTATGGCCGTTATTCATAAAGATACGGAACATCAGCATATTCATATTATCGCATCTCGAATCAGACTAGATGGAACTGTTGTTAGTGACAGTAATGATTATAAGCGTAGTGAAAAAATCATTCGAGGTTTTGAAGTTGAATATGGGCTTGAAAGAGTAAGGCCAAGTAGAGATGTGGGAATTTCAGCACCTACTCGTGGAGAACTAAGAAAAATATTAAAAGAACGTAACCCCAGTATAAGGATGAGGCTTCAAAAAATAATTAACGATGCGACTACTGAGAAACAGTCTATGACGAGTTTTATAAATAAGCTTGAGTTAGAGGGTGTCGGTGTCATCGCTAATATTTCAGAAAAGACCGGTCACATTTCAGGAATTAGTTTTGTCCTAAATGGAGAACAAATGAAAGGCAGTGATCTGGGTAAGAGTTTTACATGGGGCAAATTAAAGAATAGAGGTATCAATTATGGAATTGAACAAGAAAAACAAAGAGTTATTGAACATGCAAGAAGAGTTCGTGAGACAAGTCTGCAACACTCACATAATAAAAATGAAAGATCTAATGCAAAATACGTTGAAGGTTCTAGAGCAAGCAGCTCAAAAAATAGTCGTTCAAATGGAAAAGGACTTAACGAAAGAAGTGAAAGAGATAAACTCTCAAACTATAAGCATGGGGAATCAAATCTCAAATTTATTTCAGAACTTTTCAAAAACGATGGAGAAGATCGAATACTTTCAGACGGTCACGACGAAAGAGAAAGTGAGTTCGCACTTAAAAGAAATAAAAAAGAATCAAAGAAACTTTTTAATAATCACAACTTTGATTGTCCTTTTGGCACCGATAGTTTCACTAAAGACCTATTTCGGGATTCAAGAAAGCTTCCACGAGAGATGGAATCTATTTTCTCAGATAGAGAAGAAAGCGACGAATTGGCAGAGTTTCGAGGAGAAAGTGCTTCCGACATTCAGCGAAAACGATCAGAAAGCGATAAAACAAATGATCGAAGCCGGAAAAGAAGACTAAAGGAAAAAGATAGACGCAAGGCCAAATCCAAAAAACGAGGACTTGACCTTGGCCTCTAATTTTTTACCTGAAACATTTGTGAACCTAATAGAAATTAATTTAAGGATATGTTATGAATTATTCGATAAATGCTGATGACTCAGCATTGTTCTTTGACAATAGAATATGGGATGAATGGCTTTCTACCTGTGAAGCCGCTAAGTTTTTAAGTACAACACCAAATGCAATTCGCATTATGGTGTGTAGAGGAAAACTAAAAGCTTCAAAATTAGGTAGAAGACTGAGATTCAAGATAAGTGACCTGCGCAATCTCCTTTCAAGCAAAGGAGATTAATTATGATTAATAAATATCAAGCAGGTAACAAATTCTTGTACGAAGTTTTTGTAAAAGGAAGAGATAAAGACGGCAAACAAATTGGAAAACGTCGTAGAGGTATTACTTCCATTAGAAAGGCAAAAGAGATTGAAGTTGATTTAATAAATGAACTTCGCTCAAAGGCCAGTGAGACAAAAACTTGGACGTGACAAGAATGGCACTTAGAATGTATCAGACGAATGAGGATGACCTTAAAGATGGGAACCGTCATGGGATATGATGGTGATCTGAAAAAATGGCTTCCTCAAGATTGGTGTGAAAAGGAGATGAGTTCATTTTCTAAAAATGACGTTTATGACCTTATCTTTAATTACATTGGAGATCGAGCCTCTGCACATATAAGGCAGAAGACTTATAAAAGAGTATTAAGACTATTTGAGCTGGCCGTAGAAGATGGAATTATCAATCGCAATCCTGCAAAAGGGATTCGAGTTAGAGTTCCAGAGGCCAATAAGAAAGTTTTAAATTCAAACGAAGCCGATCTTTTATTGAGACTAGCTAAAGAGTGTCACCATCGTTTTTATTACCATTGGGCATTTGCTCTTTTTACGGGTATGAGAAATGGTGAAATGTATGCTCTTAGATGGAGTGATATTGATTTAGAGACAGGATTGATTTCTGTAACTAAACAATGGACTTCTAAGGATGGTCTTCACCACACCAAGAGTAATCGAAATCGAGTTGTGCCAATTAGTGCAGAACTTAGGCTATTACTAAGCGAGCTTAAAAAGCTAGAACCTATCAAGGCTTGTTTAAAACCATCAGTAGCTCATCCAAGAGCAAAGGAAGTAACCTTTAATGATTTGGTTTTACCACGGCTACGAGAATGGAGAAGTGGCGATCAAGCGGCAGTATTAACAGACTTCTGCAAATCAATTGATGTGACTCCTGTGAAGTTTCACGATCTTCGAGCGACTTTTATTACGAACCTTCTTTCTCAAGGGGTTGCACTAGTAAAAGTGATGTCAATTGTGGGACACCGCAAGATGTCTACCACGGATGAGTATTTAAGGCTTGCTGGGGTTGATGTCAAAACAGGCACAACAGAAAAACTCGGTTACTCAATACCAAAAGAGACCTCAGAGAATGTGATTTCGCTCTTTGGAGGAAAGAACTAGACCAGATGGTAACTTTTGGTAACATGGAAAATAATTTAATGAGTGATATTAATAGGTTGGGGGGCAAGGTTCTCCCCGACCATTTTTTGTGCGATATTTATTGCACTATTTTTAAATCACTGAAATTATTGTTTTTTAGCCCAAAAGCTTGGTTCGTCTGCGATATTTTTCAACGAAATTGCGATATTTAAATCATGATTGTGAACTATTTATTTGCGATATTTAATCACAGCGATGAATGAAAATTAGTAATCTCTAAATTTATGTTTTACTCAATCCCAAATCTGAAAATTTATGAAATCTCTAAAAGGTTAAGACGACACACTCCCCGCTCTTTTTTGTTCTCGACTGGATGGAGAAACTTTCCAGAGAGCAATCCTCACTGTTAGGCATGCTTGACAATATTAGAGATTAAAAATATGTTAGGCATACCTAACATAAAAAGAGGATGCCTTGGAATTTCAATTTGGACAGTACTGGAAGGAATATAGTGAAAACGAATTATCACATTCTGAAACGCACTATCTCTTAACTATTTATTCATTTTTACAAAAAAGTGATCAACTCAGAGCTTCCACTATCGCCAAAGAACTTGGTGTTAGTAGAAATGCTGTTCATTTACAGCTCAAAAAGTTATCAGAAAAAAAACTTGTTAAAATAAAAGATAACTTTATATCACTTCCAAAGCATTCGATAGTGTTAGTCGAAAAAATCGCTAATAAGAGACAAACGATGATTGTCTTGCTTACAGAAGTGTTGGGACTCCCTGAACATATAGCTGTGACGGATAGTTGTAAAATAGAGCATTTACTATCTGATGAAACGGGTGAATCTCTACTTAAGTTTGTTCAATTCTTACGTTCTGATCGCAAGGTCGTTTTGCAATTTTTAAAAGAGTTTCAAAAATATTACCTACAATGTGACCCCGAAATTGGCTGTGGTCTTTGTGAAAATATACATTCTATGGAGAAAGGCAATGAGGATGATTAAGATATTTTTTTGTTTGTTATTTGTTATTGGTTCTACAGCATTTGCATCGACTAAAGAGAACCAATTAGCTGTCCACCTTTTAAGCTATTTAGCTCAGGACTACGGTGAAGCTGTTGCCAATGGAAAAGTTATAAGTAAAGGAGAATATGAGGAACAAATTGATTTCTCCAATGAAGTTATTAGAATTGCAAAAGAAAATAATTATAATCAAAGTTTAAGCTCTAGTATTCAAAATCTTAATCAGTCAATTCTAGCTAAAAGTAAGGTTCATGAGGTTTCTGCTCTAGCAAATAAAATAAAGTCTGAAATTTTAAAACAGTTCAATCTTTTAACTTATCCTGAGACAAAAATTGACCTAACTAGAGCGGCCAATTTATATAAGAATAATTGCATGAGCTGTCATGGTCAGAATGGATATGGTGATGGTGAGGCCGGAGAAGGGCTAGAGCCAAGTCCTACGAACTTTCATGACTTAGAGAGAATGAGAAATGTATCTCCTTATGGGGCATATAATACCATTACCCTAGGAGTAAATGAAACAGGAATGGCCGCTCACGACTATCTTTCAAAAGAAGATCGTTGGTCGTTAGCTTATTATGTATCTAGCTTTCGTTTTAAGAACATAGAAAAGAGAGCAGGTTTAGTTTTAGATGTTAAGGAAAGCTCTTCCCTTTCAGACAATGAGATTCAAAAAAAATTCGATTTGAAAGAGGATGATTTAATGGGAATGATGGCAACGATAAGAGACATCAATTCACCACCACCTTCAAACGGCAATAAAGGGCAAGTTGAAATTTATTTAAAAAAGGCAATCAAGGACTTAAAAGCAAGCTTTTCACTATATAAGGCAGGAAAATTAAAAGAGGCCAGGAATCTTTCATTATCTGCTTATTTGCAGGGAGTTGAGCCTGTCGAGGGAATTTTAAAGTCTAAGAATGCAGACTTAGTAATTGAGCTAGAGACATCATTGGCAAAATATAGAGGTTTAATTAGTGAAAGTGCTAATCATAGCAAAGTCGAATCCGTTTTAAACCCCATACTGAGTAAGCTCCAAGGGGCCATAGATACCTCAACGATCAAGAAAACAAATGTATCATCATTTTTAGTGTCTTTTGGCATTGTACTAAGGGAAGCATTTGAGGCAGGCCTTATATTATTTTTGTTACTGAGCCTTACTAGGAAGTCTAATGCAACTGCATTTAATAAACATATTCATTTAGGCTGGATATCTTCAATAGCAATCGGAGTTGGTGCATATATCTTGCTGAGTAGATATATTAGTATAACAGGGGAAGTTGCTGAATCTCTTGAGGGATATACTGCGTTAATCGCATCCTTATTATTGTTTTATGTCGGATACTGGATGCATAAAAATACTGATATTCAAAAACTAAAAGATAAATTTACCTCAGCAGTAGACACTACTCTCGGAAGTGGGAGAGGTTTGACTTTATTTTTTATTGCATTTACTGCATCTTTTAGAGAAATATTTGAAACAATACTTTTTCTTAAAGTATTAATTCTTGACGGTTATCAGCAGTACTTTGTTGGAATTGGAGCTATATCAGCAGTGCTATTAACCTTTTTTGTCATTTTGGTTGCGATTAAATTCTCAATCAAGCTTAACTTAAAGTATCTATTTAAGGCATCAACTATATTAATTTTGAGTTTATCGACAATTTTTTTAGGAAAAGGAATTGGTGCTCTTCAAAAGACTGGTGTATTTCCACAAACTTCGCTAGATATTTTTTCTCTACCATCAATAGGCTTTAATTCGACGCTAGAAGTTCTAATCGCACAAATGATTATGGTTCTTTTAGTCCTCTCTTTTTTCATCGCTTCCAGATTAAAATTGGAAAAAGGTATGGCATAGGTGCAAAAAACATCTGTAAATATAAAAAAAATGGATTGTCCTTCGGAAATAAAAATGATCGAAGGATTGATGGAAAACTTAGATCCAAGTGCAAAGATGGAGTTTGATTTAGAGTCTAGGACTGTGCATTTTTATCATAGTGTGGATAAGCACCAAATAATAGAATCTTTGAATACCATATCCCTTCCTGGTGAGTTAATTAGTACAGAAGAAATAGGAATTGATGAAGTTCCAGATATTGCTCCTAGTGTAGAAGCGAAAACGTTAAAATACTTACTAGGCATAAACTTTACGATGTTTGTTATTGAGATCATGTTAGGGTTTTATGCTGAGTCTACAGGGCTTCTCGCTGATGGACTTGATATGCTAGCTGATTCATTTGTCTATGGCCTAAGTCTTTACGCTGTCGGAAAGTCGATCTCAATGAAGCACAAAGCAGCATACTTTAGTGGAGTAATGCAAATCTCTCTTGGCTTGCTTTGCCTAGTCGAGGTCGGTAGAAAGTTCTACTTTGGGAGTGAGCCACTTTCTAATTATATGATTGTCGTTTCAATGATCGCTCTTATCGCGAACCTTTGGTGTCTTGTTTTGATTCACAAGCATAAAGACGGCGAAGTTCATATGAAGGCCAGTTGGATTTTTTCTGCTAATGACGTAATTGTTAATACAGGAGTAATTGTTTCTGGTGCGTTAGTTTATTTTCTTAATAGTAATATACCAGATTTAATTATTGGTGGAATTGTCTCTATTATAGTAATTAGAGGCGGTATTAGCATAATTAGGTTATCAAAAATCAAGAAAGTAGAGCCAGTAAAAGAGACATGTTGTTCTAATAAATGTGATTAACTAGTCATTAAGCCTTTTTGAATTTTGGTACTAATAGAGCTATGGCCAAAAGGGGCTTAATTTCTCTGAATCATTTTTAAAGTAAAATCTTCTAAGCTTGGCAGACCCCTTTGTATTTTTGTGAGAGCTTCCTTTTTGATGGCCTTACTAGAGAAGTTTAAAACTGTCGTTCCAGTAACGGCTGTAAAAATTATCGCAAGAATGATTTCAATAACTGCACGCATGATTATTCCTCCTGCTTGGTTTCACGCTTTATAATGGTAGAAATAACGGACTTGTCCCAAAGACCGCCGTACTTACCTTTAATTTTCTTATCATTTAGAATTCGAGCTATTTTTCGCAAAGAGTTATCTTGGGAATGAAGTTCCAAGATGAGCTTGATGATTTTCTGTTCTTTCTCACAAAGAACAAGCTCCCCATCTTTTACAATGTAGCCGTACTTAGGTTTAGAAGGAATTGGAGTGTCTGACTTCTTAATTCCATGGGTCTGAAGAGCCTCGATGATGGAGGTCTTTGGCCACTTTCCTTCAGTGAGTTCACTGATTTTGCTCATTGAGAGATCAAAATCGAGGTAGAGTTTCCGTAAAATTCCGATATTTTCCTTGGGATTATTGAAAAAATGTGTAATAAAAACGGATAGATATGAGCTATGATGGTTTGGTTCGTATACGGTATCGGCGAGCCGACCACTTCTTTATTGATTTGAAATGTCCCAGATTTCAGATAATTTAAAAAGCCCACTTAATTAGTGGGCTTTTTTTTTGTTCAAATTCAATATCTACGTTTTATTTTTGAATACTATTAATTAAGGATTTGGTCTAAGGACTCCTGGTAATCTAGGGATAATACGAATAGGAGTATAAGTACAACTTGAACTTGGATAGAGAAACTCATAGGTTGTACCACCTGCAACTTCATCAAGAACATCTCTTACCGTTACACTTAGCTCACATGTTGTCGTAAGATTCTTCTTATATTTGATTGTTACGATAGAGTCGATATGGATTAGAGTAGGACATTGGTAAACAGGTTCTTCAGCGAGGATACTTACATCAAAGTTTTGCACGCTTATTTTAGTGGCCTTAGTTAAGTTGATATTAAATTCATTTGCAGCAGCTGCTACTTTTGAGTTTTTAATATTTTGTTCATTGAATCCAACTGAACAAGCAATACTTGCGTAAGATGATAAGAGTAGAAAGAGGCTGAGTAGAGTTTTCATTTTTCTCCTTTTTTAAATGACACATTTATAAGGAGCAATGACGGTGCCAATAAATTATAGCTGAGCACCGGGTCAAGTGCTGTGCAAGGTGCGAATTAGCTCTAAATTTTAAGACTTTAGGACACCAATAGCTTTTTTAAGTTTGTTGAATCTTCCTTTGAAGGATATCTTATATAAATAAGAGTTTTTATTTAGAGGAATAGATTATGCAAGTAATTGGTGCGGGATTTGGCCGAACGGGAACAAAATCTCTACAAAAAGCTTTAGAGTCTCTTGGATACGGTAAGTGTTATCATATGACTGAATTATTTACTCATCCTGAGCATGTTCATTATTGGCGTAAAGCTCATAATAAAGAAAAGGTAGCTTGGAGTGAACTTTTTCAAGGTTATCAGTCAATTGTAGATTTTCCTGGAAGCTTATATCTTGATCAATTAGCATCTGCGTACCCTGATGCAAAAATTGTTTTAACCATAAGAGATCCAGATAAATGGTACCAATCAGTTAAGAAAACTATTTATTCTTTTGATCCAGGTGTGATGGTTAAGTTAAAGGTTTTATTAAAATTTCCATTTAGTGCCAAAGCAAGGAACTTTTTAAAAGTCTTAAAGTTTAATGATGACTCTATATGGGATGGTATTTTCTTAGGTGATTTTGAAAATGAAGAAAGAATGAAACAAATTTTTCTTAGTCATATTGAAGAAGTAAAAGAGAAGTATAAAGATAGATTATTGGTTTTTAACGCTGGAGATGGATGGGAGAGTTTATGTAACTTCCTAGATAAGCCTGTGCCAAGTGAGCCTTATCCACATTCAAATAAAGGTGAAGACTTTCATTCATGGATTAAAGTTTTTATTAAGGAAAATGTTTTATGAGGCTATTGATTAGTGTCTTATTAGCTTTTTTTATTGCAGCTTGTTCTAGTTCAAATATCCCTCGAAGTAAAAAGTTAGACCCTACAAATGGAAGTGTTCTCATTGTACCAAGTGCAATACCTTCGGAGAAACTTGAAAGTCCACTAAAGATAAAACTTATTGATAAGAATGGAACGACTAAAGTTTCATGGGAAGTAAATTACCCCGTTCTAAATGCTAAGCTAGATAAAGAGAAAAATCTCTTTGTATTAATGGATAAAAGTGGCACTCAAAGTAAACTGGCTGGGGGGATCTTTAATACCATTCAAATGAGAGATCAGAGCAATAATGTAATTTGGACGTATACAGATGATTACTTACATCATGACTTTTATTTAAAAGAAAATGGAAATGTAGTGCTTTTAAGATACTACCCAATGCCTAAGAGCTTCTTTAAAAAATTAAAAGTAGTAACTAAAAAACTCTATCAAGATCAATTATGGTTTGATGAAATAATAGAAGTGAATCCAAAGAGTAATGAAATTGTTTGGAGCTGGAAATCACATAAGCACATGAATTGGGAAGAAGAATTAATTACTCATCATGGAGATGTGCTGCATACCAATTCAATTGATTATACTAATCGCTTTGTAAAAACTAAAAAACCTGCATATATGATTAGTTCTAGGCATTTTAGTCAAGTGTATGTAATTGATATTGAATCAAAAAAAGTTGTTTGGAATTCTCCCAAAAATCTTTTTAAACATCAGCATGATGCAAGCTTTTTAAAAAATGGAAATATATTGGTGTTTAATAATAACTTTAATAACTCTCAAGTTATAGAGTACTCAATCCCAAAAGAAAAAATAATATGGAAGTATAATGGTGGAGATAATATCTTTGCTTATTCAACTTTTTATTCTGCATACGTCTCAGGTGCCCAAAGACTTACTAATGGGAATACGCTGATAACTATTGGAACGAGAAGTTTAATCATAGAGGTTGATGAAGATGGAAAAGTTTTATGGAATTACTTTTTATATGATCAACAAAACCAGATGAGCACAGCTTGGCCGTTTAGAACAATCTTTAAAGCAAGACAGTACTAGGAATTAAAATGCAAAATATAGAAATTAAAGCTAAGTATGAAGACCATACCAAACTTAAATTGCTTACAAATAATTTAGGTTGCGAATACGTAGGGCTTTTACATCAAGTTGATACCTATTATGCGACTAAGAGTGGAAGATTAAAGCTAAGAGAGTTTATAAATGAGAAGGATAGAGCTGCAGAACTTATTCCCTATGCAAAGGATTACTCTACTGGACCAATGAAAAGTATGTATTCTGTACTTAAGAGCACAGAGCCTGAGAACTTAAAAACTATTTTAGATAATATTTTAGGTGTAATTGCTATTGTCGATAAAAAACGTGAAGTTTATCTTTATGAGAATATTCGTATTCATATTGATTTGGTAAAAGATCTTGGAGCTTTTATGGAGCTCGAGGCCGTTTATGAAGAGAATGGGCCAAATGCTCGTGAAAAAGAAGTTCAAAAAGTTAATAAATTAATGAATTTATTACAAGTTCCAAAAGAAAACCTTCTGGATAAGTCATATGTAGACTATCTTTTAAGTAATGAAAATACATGAAGTCAATGCAACAAGTATGTGTCCGATTGGTGGAAAGCTCTTACCTAAGGCCTTTCCAAGTGAAGTTATATGTCATTGCTTAATTATTGAAAGTGAAGAAGGATTAATTTTAATTGATACTGGTCTTTCTTTAGAATCATTGCATGAGCCTCAGGACCGCTTAGGCCTATTAAACTTAATGCTAGATGTTCAAGCAGAACCTGAAAAGGCAATGATAAATCAAATAAGAAAATTAGGTTTCTCTCCTCGTGATGTTCGCCATATTATACCAACTCATTTAGATAATGATCATTGCGAAGGTATTATTGATTTTCCTCTGGCTAAAGTGCATACATCAATGCTTGAAATTAATAATGCAAGAAACCCAATTAGTATAAATGCTAAAGCTCGCTACCGACATTTTCACGAACATCGCAATTGGAAGATTCATCCCTTTACTCAAGGAGAGAATTGGTTTGGATTTAAGGGAGTTAAAGCCATCGATAGTTTAAAAGATGAATTACTATTAATTCCATTGTATGGACACACCCCAGGACATTTTGGTGTAGCAGTGAAAAGCGATCAAGGATGGCTATTACATGCTGGTGACGCCTATTACGATCGTAAGGAGCTAAGTGCAAATCCACCACTTGGAATGAAACTTTTTATGAAAATGGTGCATGAAAATCCAAGTAAAGCACAGGAAAATGTGGAGTTACTTAAAAAACTACATACAAAGCAACCGGAGATAAAGATCATGTGTTCACATGATCCTTCCGAGTACCCATGTTTATGTCAACACTAAGCTTTTACTAGCTTATTTATTACTTTAATCTGTTTGTCGTATTCTTTAATTATTTGATTATACTGACTAATTTGTTCCTCAAGAAATGTCGTACTCTTAAAGGCCTGAGTTCCCGGAGCGATGAGAATCTTCCCTTTTTTACCATAGGCCTTTTCAAGCTTAGTAATTTCCATATCTAGTAAAGCATTCTGACTTTTTATTTTCTTCAAAATTGTCTTTAGTTCAGCCAGTTCTTTAAATATTTTTTTCTTATTTTTATGATTAGATAACTTTAACTTCTTTTCAAACTTTCTTAAGCTATTTTTGATTTTCACATCAGTCTTAGTTAACTCTTTCTTATGCTTTTGAAAGCTATTATAGACTGCTTTGGCATCAAGTAGCTTTAGTTTTTCATCCCTTAAAATTTCTGAAGGTTTATTACAGACCTGTTTAATTTCTTTAAATAACTTATTGGCCTTAGCTTCAAAGTCTTTGTGAGATTCAATGTAGGCCTTGATTTTTGGATAGCTTTTATCTTTTTCTTGATAGTTCTTCTTTCTTTGTATTTTAAGCTGCTTATATTGTATATTTCTTTCTTTTTTTAATTGGATAACTTGGTCTTGATAACTAATACATTTATCAATAGATGTCGCGAAACTCTTTTGTATTGTTGGCTTTACACTAGACTTTAAAAGTTGCTGGTAAATGGCCTTACTTTCTTTAACTTTATCAAATTGTTTTATGGACTTATCTAGCTCTCGATTTAACTTTGTTTGATTCTTCTCTAGATCTTTCCCCTTGTAATAGTATGAGATAGAACAAGCGCTTAAGAGGCATAATAATATGTACTTCATAGGTAAACTCCCGAAATTTTACAGTTTTCTTTAGACTGTCAAATAATTTTACACGTAAGTAAATCCTACATTTGGGTGCTTGAAAACAAAAGTTTTAAGTTAATCTAGAGAGTAATAAATGAGGTAAAAATATGAATGTAAGATTAGGTCTAGCCGGACTATTAGTATTTTCAAGTTTAAGTTTCGCCCAGCAAGGTGGAGATCCTGTTGAGAAATTAACAGATATGGTACCAAAGCCATTCTATGATGTTCAAAAAGTCTCTGATGGTTATGAAAATAAAATGACATTAATAGAAACGGGTGTTGCAGGTCTAAAAGACCGTTTGGATATAATTCGTAAAGCTGAAGAACATATTGAAGTTGAATACTTTATTTATAATCATGATCAATCAAGTAAATTGATCACACTCGAATTAGTAAAAGCAGCTGAAAGAGGTGTGAAAGTTAGAGTTCTTGTGGATGCATCAGTAGCAGTCTTAGAGTTAGATGAATTCCTAGTAGAACAAATGGAAAAAAGTGGAATTGATGTACGTTATTATAATACAGCAAGTATTTTGCGTGTTAGTTCAATCCAGTTTAGAAATCATAGAAAATTAATATCTGTTGATGATAAGTATGCCATCACTGGTGGACGCAATGTTGAAGATGATTATTACGATATGTCTCCTGAGTATAACTTTATTGATAGAGATGTTTTAATTGAAGGACCAATTGTTAAAACCATGCGAGAAAGTTTTGATGAGTTCTTCACTCTCAAAATTGCAACTGATGTAAAGTATGCAAAAAAACCTC
>CAJXHA010000061.1 GCA_913053615.1 uncultured Bacteriovoracaceae bacterium
TAAAATTAGGCCCTTTTTCATATCTCATATCTAACTTAAAGATTCTCAGATGACAAAATTTGACACAGCTTAAAATAAATTATTTGATTTATTAATATGTTAGAAAGTTTAAAAGATAAATTCAGGCTTTTAGGGCCAGGTCTACTATATGCTGCTGCAGCTATTGGGGTTTCTCATGTGGTTCAATCCACAAGAGCTGGTGCTGAATTTGGCTACCAATTAATCTTCGCCGTCTTTTTAGCAAACTTTATTAAATACCCTTTTTTTAAGGTAGGACCTCTTTTTACGGCATTAACTGGTAAGAGTTTATTAGAGGGTTATAAAAAGCTTGGTAAACATTGGGTCATGGTTTTTCTTATTATGACCCTACTGACTATGTTTGTGGTCCAAGCAGCGGTGACTGTTGTTACAGCTGGACTAGTTCAATCAATTCTAGGACTAAGTCTGGATATTAGAGTCATTTCATTAATTCTACTCATTATATGTTTTTTAATCCTTTATAAGGGCAAATACAATATATTGGATCAATTTATAAAAGTCATAGTCATCATTTTGAGTATTACAACTGTATTGGCCTTATTCTTTGCCTTCTTCGCCCATATACCTAAGCCGGCTATGCCTATTAGTTTTGATTTTAATAATAAGACTCATGTTCTCTTTCTAATCGCCTTAATTGGCTGGATGCCTGCACCAATGGACATACCTGTATGGCATAGCGTTTGGTGTATGGCAGATAATGAGGATAAGAAGTGCCAAAAATCTGTTAAGGATTCAATTCTTGATTTTAATATCGGCTTTATTGGGACAGCTTTATTAGCAATGTGCTTTGTTGCTCTAGGTGCACTTGTTATGTATCAAACAGGAGAGAGCTTTAAAAGTTCAGGAGGAGCATTTGCTTCACAAGTAATATCACTTTACACCAAAGCACTAGGAACTTGGAGTTATCCACTTATCGCCCTTGCAACCTTTGCAACCATGTTTTCAACTACACTTGCCTGCTTAGATGCTTTTGCTCGAATAACAAAAGAAGGTCTCTATCAATTTAGTGAAAAAGAAGTCTATCGTGGCCATAAGGCCTATTTATTTTGGTTATTAATTACTTTAACTGGTGCAAGCATTCTTCACTTTTTCTTTTTAAAAGATATGAGACAATTAGTTGACTTTGCCACAACCCTCTCATTTGTAATTTCTCCGGTCTTTGCCTATATGAATTACCAAGTTATGCAAAAACAATTTGCTCACACAAATCATGGCTTTCATGGCCTTAATAAGCTTTGGGCATACCTAGGCATGGCCTTTCTAAGTTTCTTTGCCCTTTATTACTTATATATCTAAGTGATTTCATGTAGTTAACTAAGTAGTAATTTATACAATAAGATTGTTTTGAACTAAATGTAGGGCTAATATCCACTCACTTTATAAGACAAAGAGAGGTCTCATATGAAAAAGATATTCTTCATTTTAAGCCTACTAATGCTTAATTCATTATTTGCTGCTGAATTAACAATTGATGTAAAAAACCTTAGAAATAATAATGGATCAATCAGAATAGCTATCTGGGATCAAGCACGAGGATTTCCAAAAGATTATACAACAGCGATTGACCAAGTAAGTATTGCTGCCAATGAAACAACTTATACATTTAAAAATTTAAAAGCTGCAAACTATGCCTTGGCCATTTTCCATGATGCTAATAATGACGAGAATCTAAATACAAATAGAATTGGCATTCCAAGTGAAGGTTTTGGTTTTAGTAATAATCCAAGAATCCTTTTTGGACCACCAAATTATAGAAAATGTAACTTTAAATTAAATGCTAACCAAAAGCTTACGAAAACAATTTATTTAAAACACTTTTAATTGTATCCAATAAGCTCATGAATAAATGGAGTGATGCTCTTTTTAAATGAAGATTTAATTTTAGCACGCTCCTTATGAGCTAGAATTTGAAATATAACGCCATTAATATACTGTTGAATAATCATAGCTAATTTCTCATTATCCAGTGCAGATTTTATTGTTCTTTTTTCACTAATCTCATTTAATAAACTTAAAACTTTATTCTTTCCATTTTCAATGGTTCGAGTACTAAGCTTTGTGAAGTTCTCATCCCATGTTGAAAAATTAAAGAGCATAATAATTATCTTAGCTTGCTCTGGAAACTTATAAGTCCAACGAATATTCGCCTCTAATAGACGTATTAATTTATCAACTGGTTCTTCATTCTTTGCATGTTCATAGTGTTCAAAAACATCTTTATTATTGCTAATAATATAATCTAAGGTTGCTTCAAAAAGAACCATCTTATTTTTGAAATGGTAAAAAACCGATGCTTGGGAAATATCACATTTTGCTGCAATCAAAGTGGCAGTGGTCTTATCAAAACCCTTAGTGCTAAAGAGCTCAATTGCAGTAAGAAGGATCTTTGTCTTTGTATCAATATTTTGCATGGACTCTATAAATAGTTGAAAACTATAAGCTTGGCAAATACTTAAAACTTTATCTAAATGAGACTCTAAATACCCTAAATTAAATGATGTACTAAACAAATTTGCGTATTGCGTCATTATGCATTATAATTATCATTAGAAGCCCTTCTACGTCTTTTAACAAATCCACAAGGTAATTCATTTGAAAATTTTAGCAAACTTGGTATTCATATTTATGTGTGTTGGTTGTGCTGGACCCACTAATCCTTTTGGATCGAAGGTTTGGATTAATTCTGAGTTTAAAAAAATTCCTAGTGAGAGTGAAACACGTGAACTTGCCAATGTCAGTGCGCAAGTTAAGAGCTTTCCACAAACCAAACTCTACCACACTCCCTATGATCTCATTGTTCAAATTACTGATGAAGCTGGTGTGCCTAAAGATTTTCGCTATCAAGTAGTTTACAATGGAGATGTCTTAGAGAATTGGTGGAAAACTGAAAAAATAGTTTTTGATGATCATAATCCACATATTGTTAATATAGTATTTAAAAACTTATCTCTTTTAGCTGAAAGAGAAAATGATATAAAAATCCTTTATTATAGAAGTGCAGCAGCTCTGCCTGTTGTATATAGCCTGGCACCACCAAAATGCTCTATGGATGAGATTTTAAAAATAGATAGTCTTGGACCATTTGAACATTCTGCACCTCTAGCAAAAAATGAAATTGAACAAATTGCCATTGATAATAATGTTAACCCTACATTAATCGCAGCACTTATAGCCCAAGAATCTAGCTTTGACCCTAAGGCCATATCATGGGCCAAGGCAGTTGGCCTAACTCAAGTGACCCCTATCGCTAATAAAGAAATCATTGGTGAAAAAGCGCAATGGCCTGTGGATAATCGAATAAATGAAATGAATTATATGCAGATTAAGGCCAGAATATTTATGAATAAAATTAATGCACAAACGGACTGGAGACTAGATAAGGCCAAGTCCCTTGAAGGTGGAATTTTATTTATTAAGAAATTAAAAAACTATTGGTCTCAAAAATCCAGTGTTCGTTTATTAAAGAGTGTCTTTAAACAAAATATCCCATGGACTGATATTATATTGGCCAGTTATAACTCTGGTGCCTATCGAGTTAAAAAGAGCATTAAAAGAAATCGCAAACAATGGCTACAAGACCATGAGTTAAAAGAAGCAAAGAAATACGTAAGAAATATTAGAAGCTATTGCTACGCCTTTTCAGATTTAGAAAGAGTCGAGCCACCTTATAATTCTAAAAATAAGATTGTAAAAAAATAGGAGCCCATTATGAAATCAAAACCACTATTTTTTACCCTCATGCCATGGGTTCTTGTTGTGGTCGCCATGTCTATGCCAATGCAAATAGCAGTGATCTATGATATCTCCATTTTTAATATCGAAGCCATCTTTAGTAAGTTAACTCCTTTAAATTATCTCCTTATGGGTTTATTTACTTGGCTAAGTTATGCAACTTATAAGATTGATAAAAACCTCTTTATCCTCTTACCTTTTATCAATCTCTTCGTTTTTCTAAATAATTACGTCGTGGGCTCATTTGGAGAAGATTTCAATGTGATGCAAACTACATTGGCATCTTGTTTTTTTCTTGGTCTCACTTTACTCTACTATGTTAAGGATCATTATAAAGTTATCAGTGATTTAAAAAATCGTTGGTGGCTAACAAAGCCTAGAAAGAAAATTAAATTACCTATTACAATTGTTGGCAGCAATGAATTAATTAAAACTAATTCTTTTGATATTTCCGAATCTGGGCTATTTGCCTTGAACGATCCAGACTTTGAACTCTTTCAATTACCAAAGAATAAAATTGTAGATATCACTATTCACTGTGGATCAAAGAACTTAAAAATGCGTGGTAAGCTTGTGCGTAAGGCCTTATCTAAAGGACATTATCCTGAAGGTGTAGGGATTCATTTTGATGAAATAGATCCACAATATAAGAGCTGGATTGAGGCCAATACTCAAGCGGCTTAGTGTTGACACTTATAAGTAACACGCTTTGCAAAGCGGATATTTTCAATCCCTTCAAGCACATTTAGATTTTTTAAAAATCCTTGCTCAATAATCCCTAGGCTTATTGAGTAAGAAATTTCAGATAAGATATTATACATCTTTTCTTCATAACCATTAGAGCTACACTGAGTAGCTGATTCAGTTAAGTCATCTTTTTCTAGATAATTTTGATTAGCAAAAATATTAATCACATAATTTTCACCATTAAAACTAAATGACTTATGCTTGATATTTATACCTTCAGTTAAGATATGCTTTAATTGAAAACGATAAACTTGAATCTGCTTCTTAGCTTCCACCACTCTTACTTCGATATTACTACCTGTATTAGTTGCTTTTAACTCAAGATTTTGAGCGAAAAGAGAAATTGAGAATAGAATTGTGAGAGCTAAAATTTTCATAAATTACCTATACCCGCTTATATAGCACAAATAGTGCATTGCGTAAACAAGCAGATGCAACATATGTTAAATTTACACATCGCGCAAGTCATTAAAATTACGAATATTTTTCTTTAATAAACATGATCGTCTCGGTATGATTTTTAGGCACTTACCTAAAAAAGGAGACTCATGAGTTTAGAAGAAATTACAGGTCAATTTGTTGGAATGGTATGGGGATTACCTCTAATCTTCCTCTTAGTGGGAGCGGGTGTGATGTTCACGTTATACTTTGGCTTTCCTCAGTTAACTTTATTTAAACACGCGATTGATATCGTGCGTGGTAAGTATGACAATCCTGATGATGAGGGTGAGATCTCTCACTTTCAAGCACTGGCCACTGCCCTTTCGGCAACTGTAGGTCTAGGAAATATCGCAGGTGTGGCAGTAGCTGTTGCTGCTGGTGGTCCTGGAGCTGTTTTTTGGATGTGGGTTGCAGGCTTTATCGGGATGACTACAAAATTCACAGAAGTTACTCTTTCACTTACTTATAGAGAGAAGCTAACGACAGGTGAAGTTCATGGTGGTCCAATGTATGTGGTTAAGAATGGACTTCCTAAAAGCTTAGGTTTTATGGGGTGGTTATATGCCCTATTTGTTATTCTTTCATCATTTGGTGCTGGGAATATGTTCCAGTCTAATCAAATGGCCTCTATCATTAATAGAACAGTAGGTTTACCTGAATGGGTATCTGGAATTATCTTTGCAATTCTTGCTTTTATTGTATTAGTTGGTGGTATTAAGCGTATTGCAAATGTAACTGATAAATTAGTTCCTGCAATGGTTGTTCTCTATGTAGGTGGAGCTCTCTTTGTAGTTCTTTCTAACTTTGCAGACATTCCTAATATGTTCTCTATGATTATTTCAAACGCCTTTACAGGAACAGCTGCCACTGGTGCTTTTGCTGGTGTTGTAGTTAAAGAAGTAATTATTCAAGGTGTAAGACGTGCAACTTTTTCAAGTGAAGCTGGTATGGGTAGTGCGGCCATGGCCCACTCGGCAGCCAAGTCAACTCCAATCCAAGAAGGTATTGTTGCTCTCTTAGAACCATTTATTGATACTATCGTTGTTTGTACCATTACTGCTCTTGCCATTCTAAGTTCAGGTGTTTGGTCAACGAGCTCTGCTCAAGGGGTGGATCTTACTTCAGCTGCTTTTACTAGTGCTATGGGACCAATTGGTGCATGGATTGTAACCATTACAGTTACTATGTTTGCATTCTCAACCCTTATTTCTTGGTCATATTATGGGGAGCAAGGTGTTATCTATATCTTTGGTGAGAAACCGCTAAAAATATACCGTGTGATTTTCTGTATTTTCGTATTTCTAGGAACGACAGTTAAATTACAAACAGTTTTAAATATCTCTGATGGTGTTTATGGACTTTTAGCAATTCCAAATATGCTTGCTTGTTTTATGCTTATGCCTAAAGTGAGAGAAGTTCTAACGAAGTATAAGAGTGATTTAAAATCAGGTGCAATTAAGGTTTATAAATAGATTAAAACACAACTTATTGAATAATACTTGGGCCTCTTAATTTTAAGAGGCCTTTTTTATTTCAATTTTTTTAAATGGAAACACCTGATAGGTAATCGCGGATAATATCATCATTGATATTGCCATAATTCTTATGCATGATTTTTACAAACTTTCTCATGCTATTTTCAAAGTAATCACGCCCACCCATCAGATTAAGGTTTTCATCTTCATTTAGAGCTTTAATCCAAGTTAAAATATTTTGTAATTTCTCAGTATTGGTAAGCCCATATGAACTTTGGATAGCATCTGTGACATGAGCGAAGACTGCACCCATATGATGAATTTCTTGAATATTTGCTTTATTACATGAAGATGTTTCATATTCTTTTGAGCTAAATAATAAACGAATATTCTTAGCATTAAACTTTTTAATTGTTCCATCAGCAAACTTAGGACTTTTCACTTCACGGTTTTTTCTAAAACAATTTAAATCACCAAGGTAGTTTTCACTTTCACTTAATGTATATTGGGCCATAAGATCAGCAAAACCTTCGTTAAATCCGCCAACAATATCTGACCTTTCAGTAGTACGGGCCTCACTCACTGCCATCATCTCTGTATTTGTATTAAAACGCGTATCAAAGCAACTGTCGTGTAAAATATCTTGGTGCATATTACTATGCTCAAAGTTTGGATAAAGTGTATCAAATATATGGTGGCCATACTCATGACTAGCTACCATTGGAATTTCCCAAAATGGTTTCTCAAAAATACCTGCGGCCTCTACTTCCTTACTACCTGGTAAGAAAACTAAAGCTTTCTCACTGGGACTATAATAAGCATTATTAGTTCGATAACCTTCTTCATCTTGATATACATTTCCATAAACATCAGTAACTTTAACTTTACTATACTCCAGTGGAGTTAAAGAAACAGAGACAGATGGAATGGAATCACTAATTAACGAAGTAATGGCTGAACGTGTTTTAGTTAAAGCATTAGTCACAATAAGTCCTACATTCTCATATGAGTTACGTGCATAACTCATATTGTCTGCACAAACTGAATTTGTAAGACCTGCACTATCTACTTCATCAATATCCGTCGTTATATCAAAACTATTTTCATCATAATAAACCACCTCTAAAACTCTCCTCTTACTAACATCATAAAGATGTGCATTTAAGAGATCTTTATTAGCATCTACTAATTGATTGTTTTGTAAAAAACTTTGTAGGTTAACTATTTCTTCAACTGGTTTTTTATTAATTAAACGAGTTACTGTAAAAATTTTTTCTTCTTCTAAAAGATCAGCACTTGAGCACCTTGTATTTTCTTTTTGAAGTGTAATTGGGTTCATAGAAAGTGAACTAAATTTTATGACTTTCTTTTTACCACCACCAGAGCTTGAACTTCCACAAGCACTTAAAACTAAAGACAAACCCATTATAATTGCGTTATATTTCATATCGTACCTCAAAATGTGTGAAGGCTTTTTACCACAGAGGTTTATTTTTTGACACAAAGAATCATAAAATGAGTTATAATTACAAAAATTTCACATTAAAAGCGATTGATTTTATAAAAAACCAATATATCCAGATACTTATACTACTAGGCTTAGTGAATACTCCTTACATACTAATTAAAATTTATTGGGATAATAAAATCCCAACCCTCTTTTATATATGTCTTGGACTTTTGGCCTTTATGCGAATCTTTTATCAAAATCAAACGGCCAATGAGAGCTTTAAGCGCTTACGGGCAAAGTACCCCCATTACTCAAAACAAAAAGTAGTGGATATGGTGCAAACAAAAAAGGCCCAAATAGATGGGGCCTTCTTTCTTAGTTTTATTATACTGATATTTTCTTTCGTTTTAATTTAACTCACTTAAAGAAATTTCTTTTTTAAGATCGCTTCTAATTTGCATTAATATTTTAAAGTATAAATAGCTTGGTGGAACATTATTACCTTGCTTATGATCTGGTAAGAGAGTGAGGTCACCTGTTTTAATAAGTAGTTTTTTTACCTCTGGGTTTTGCATTACTTTTGCTCTAATAGCTCTTTTCATAAGATCTAAGTGATAACGAGAACCCTCAGCAAAGTCTTTATAATTAAATCGCTTTCCTTTATAACTTACCCAATTTATACCTGCATTGCGATTAACTACATTGGCAAGATCTCCAGCTTTCTTGGCTTCAAAACCGTGCTGATCTTTAACTTCATTTCTAGTATAAGGATAGACATAGAGATGTCTTGGATCATTTGGCTCATTTAATTCTGGATACTTCATCATTTGCCAAAGACCTTCTATTGATTGGTAATGCTCACCCTCAAAAGTAAATGGAGTGTGACCAAAATTAGAAAAGACACCTAATTCATTTCTCTTAGAAAGAATTAATTCAACGCCCTTTTTACATTCATGTGGAAGTATTTCCCAACTCCCCTGACGATCATTTTCATCAACTTTTTGCCACCAATGCTCTGGATAATTTGCAGCAAATGAACTCAAGCAGATTAGTAGTGCTAATAGCAACTTTTTCATAAAACTCCTTAGTGTATCTCTCTTGTTTTTTTTACCTGCTACAGCACTCTTTGTCACCATGTTAAAATAAAGTAAAAAGAGCTAAGTTATGGAATTTTCAAACAAATATCAACCATATATTGAAAAATTCAATCATCTAAAAGATGAGTATGAACAGTACTTTCCAGCACTCTTTTTTGCCCTTGGTTTTAGCTTTGACCTTTTCACACTTGGTGAAATTGATGACCTAATTAATATCATTACACAAGCTATATACTTACTAGTAGCTGGACACATTCTGTTTACTTATTACTGTCCCCCTAAAAGAGAAATTACAAATAAGTATTTAAAGTATTACTTTGAATATAAAGATGATATTTTTCATTTTCTTTTAGGATCATTACTAAGTGCTTTTACTATTTTCTATTTTAAGTCTGCCTCGGTAGCAAATTCATTCTTATTTTTAGGCCTAATCTCAAGCTTATTATTACTTAATGAAATTCCACACTTTCAAAAACTAGGACACTTAGTTCGCTCAGCTCTTTTTATGCTGTGTTTAGTAAGTTTCCTTATTTACGTCATTCCAATAATTTTTGGAAAAACTGGTATGCTCTACTTTTTAAGTGCTGCCTTAATAGCTTTATTATTAGTCTTGATTAAGAGTTATTTATTTAAATTGAATTCCATTTCCCCAGATGAAATACTTAAAGAATTCTTACTGCCACAGGCGATCATTTTACTCTTATTTATCATCCTCTATTTCTCAAAAATTATTCCACCAGTTCCATTAAGCCTAAAGCATATCGGGATTTATCATGATCTAAGAAAGAAAGATAATACTTATATAACTTACTCTAATAGGCCATGGTATAACTTTTGGTCTAATGGAGATCAAAATTATCTTTATCGTAAAGGCGATAAGGTATTTGTTTTCACCAAAGTATTTGCACCTGCGGGATTCGCCGGCAATATTTATATTCACTGGCTTAAAGATACTGATGATGGGTACAAAACCAGTGATCGCATCCCCCTAAAAGTAACCGGTGGCCGCAGAGAAGGCTTTAGAGGATTTAGCTATAAGAGCAATTATTCAGAAGGCGATTGGCAAGTAAGAATTGAAACTGAAGGTGGACTTGAGATTGGTCGAATCAATATTAGTATTAGTAAAGATGAGAGTACTGAGAAACGTAGATTTAAAAAAGTTGCTCAAGAATAAGGCTTTCTAATTCAAGATAATCTGATGACATTTTAAATTCTTCCGAGCGTTTAAAACGTTGCATTGGAATATTCTTATTCATTGTATAAAAATAGGTCATAACTTCTGCAAATGATTCTTTTGGATCAGTATAAGCATAATCACTTGGAAGTTTAGTCGAAGTTGCTAGCTCATAATTTTCCATTCCATACTCATCATATGTAAGCATCCATTCAAGCTTAGCAATAATTAAAGCATAAAATTCATTTTCTATATTAGCATAGTGATGAAATGATTCATGTATTAAAGACTCATGTGCACTATTACTCAAAGCTTGCGGATAAATATTTATCGCCTTCCATTGAGAGTTATAATCTGCGTACTTATTTAAATCCAAGGAGCTAAAACTAATACATTTTAGATCTTTTATATTCTTAAAAAAATCTTGATCAATTAATGTATTATAAGTTAGTGAGTCCAGCTCATAACTATTATTGAAGACAAGATGGACTTCTTTGTCTTGGTACATTCTTTGTAACTCTTGATACTTCTCATTAAAGATAAAATCGATTATCCCATCACCATTGAGGTCTTCTCCACCTATTTGTGCATCCATTGGATAAGAGTCGGCGTAATTATGAATTCCATCACCATCTATATCTTGGTCATGATAATCAACAACCCCATCACCATCAAGATCAGTATAAAGGGATAAGCTATTGCGCTTAATAGGATCAAGCTCAGCTATTGTGGTAAAGTAAACTGAACTTTCACTTTCACCAAGGCTTAAATTATACTTGGAATCAAATTGATTAGTGAATTCTTTATAAGTTACTCGCTTGCCAGAACAAGCGAGTAAGCTGATTGAAAATAATATTAGAATTAAATTATGATTAATGAACATACCAGTCATCGGCCCATTCTTCTATAAAGCCACCATGTCCCATATTAAGTGCATAACTTAAAATCGCTGCAGGTAGATAAAATGGTCCAAGTAAAGCAGACTGCTTAGCGTGACCACCTTCATGAGCACTTGCAAAACTATATCCAGCACAGAAGTCTAATTCAAAGATCCCCATACTCATTTTAGATGGTATTGCAGGGAAACCACATACATCTGCATAAATTTGCATTTTATTACGTGCAATTTTTAATGTTGGTCCACGTAGTTTCATAAAGTACATTGGAAATAAAGGCTCCAAAATCCATGATAATGGTGTAATCACTACTGCGTGAGTTAAAACAATACCAAGGCCAATTGAAGTTTGGATACTTCCCCAAGTTAAATTAGATAGAATAACTAAAACATGTACGATCGGATGATCTGGATTGGCCGGGTCAAATAATATCGTCTTATCTTTAAATAAATCATCTGCTTTTTCCTGCATCTCAGTATACGCAGTTTGCATCTCTGAACTTAGACCATTTTTTAAAGTCTCAGTTGTTAATTCTTGTAGCTTCTGAGTTGACTCTTTCATATCGACTGCCAAGTTTGCAACTAACTCTTCTTGTTCACTAGTAAGAACACCTGCTTCTTTTGCACTTAAAATTCTATCAGAAATGGTTTTTGAGTCCTTAGCAATAACTTTAATCATTGCACTTAAGCCCATAAAGTTTCTTAAGAGATCTTCACGAATTTTAAAAATTATCTCGTACTCATCATATTTCTCGATTGAAAGCTCATTCATATAGTGAAATGAAAGACCTGCACAAGTCTCATACATTCTCTTCATATACTGAAGCGAATGAAGAACAATAATATCACTATCAACTTGTCTGTCTGCTGCGACCTGCTTACTTGGATCTAGTGATAATTGATATTGTTGCTTGCCTACTGAGTGAATTTTCTTTTGTAGCTCTAAACTAGTTGCTTCACACTTATTAATATGAGTACTCACAATTGTATTCATATCATTGAGGCGATCTTTTACATTCTGATCACTCTCAAAAAGATAGTATTTTCTAACAAAGGTAGGAGCAGAGTTTGTATGATCAATTTGATCATCTGCTATTTGCTTTATTTCCTCTGCCCTATCAAGCCTAAACTTATCACTAGGTGCACTAGAGTCTTCATACTTATTTTCTAAGCTATTAATAAGTTCTTTATAGGGTTTTTTTACACCATCATTTGAACCATACTTACAGCTTACTAAAGTAAATAACGCCAGTAAGAAAATACTAATTTTTGTCATAAGAAATCCTTCTTTATCATTTAAATAAATTAAGTATAAAATTTATTGGCTCCATATTCATGGTACTTTGTAGATCCTTCATGGGGTGTCAAATTACTAGACACTTTTGCTATGACTATAATTGGGTCAAAAATACACCTTTTTAAAGTTCTGAAATTACATATAATATATTTATGGAAAAACATTTGAAACGAGTCTGTGCCAATATCATTATCTTTTTATCTTTGCTTATGATGGCAAGAGCACAGTTCGATTCAAATAATTACCTAGCTCAAAAGATATTTAAAATAGTCACACCTATTCAGAATTACTTTAGTATGTGGAGAGGCTGGCAGATGTTTGCTCCAAATCCTCTACGCATTAATAGCTTTATCAGTGCAAAAGTAGTTACAAAAGACAAAGTTATTGAGTTTGAGTTTCCAGGGCCAAAGAGTAAAGACTTTATGCAAAGCTACTTTATTGGTGAACGCTTTAGAAAGTATATGGTCGAAGGGGTTCGGCTAGATAAGAATAAACACCTTTGGAAAGATACCGCCTTATGGGTCTTTCGAAAATTTAAAGAAATATATCCAAATGAAGAAGTTAGAAATATTAACCTCTATCGTAATTGGTCACACATACCTCCTTGGGATGAATACTTTATCCCGCACCGAAAAGAATCAAAAATCAAAGTAAAAAATTTTAAGTTTTATACGTATAAAGTAAAAGAAGGAAAAGGCATTGAAATTAAATGATCTAAAAAATGCATGGAATAATTATTTCTTTCAAGAAAAGCCTGTCGATGGTATCTGTATACTTAGGATCTTTTTTGGTCTATTGGTCTTTTCTACCTTTTTTCAAGATGCCATCTTTTATAAAGATATTTGGTCAACTAGTGCTATCCAAACTTTAGAAATTAGTCTTAGAAACTATTCTTTCCCCATTCTAAATATCTTTCAATACCTACCTAATGAAGATTGGGTAGTAAAACTCTCCATTATCATTATGTTTATTGCTTTATTTAGTTTTATACTTGGACTTAAAACCAAGACCAGTGCACTTATATGTTTTATTTTACTTGTATCCTTTAATCAAAGAAATATAAACATGCTCAGTTCTGCGGACTTACTTATTCGCATTATTCTAATGTATTTTGTATTTGCTCCTAGTGGCAATAAGTATAGCCTTGATGCATATTTTGCTAGAAAAAAAGGTCGTGAATTGGCCAGTATGGCCTCGCCCTGGATACATCGTATATTGCAAATACAAATCGCGGTTGTTTATGTGTCCACTGTTATTGCTAAGTCTAAAGGTCATACATGGGTAGATGGCTCAGCTGTATATTATGCAACTCGCCTGACAGATTTTGAGCGCTTTCCTGTCCCTATATTTTTAGACTATATGTGGTCAATTAAGCTCATGACTTGGTCAACACTGGTGTTAGAATTTGCTCTTGGAAGTTTAATCTTTATTGATGAGCTCAGAAAGCCACTAATTATACTAGGTATCTTTTTTCACTTAGGTATTGAATATATGATGGCAATACCAACTTTTGAGTGGTTAATGATAGTTTGTTTGATTGGCATGTTTAAAATTGAAGAGTATCCAGTCATTATTAATAAAATAAAGGAACGTTTTATTTTCTATAAATTTGGTAATGAGACATCAAATAATTAAGTCCAATCGGTCTATTATCAAAAAGACAGATTTCCACAGTTTTTTTTGTTTTTTGGTGTTTTGTAAAAAGCGGTGTCCCCTTTAACTGGTAACATAAAGAAAATAATGGACTTTGATTAGGGAAAAGTTTTAGTTTATCTATTTGTTTAAAATCGACACATTTATTAACTTCTTTACAGTCCTTTGAATAATAAAAAAACTCATTGTCGGACTTTGTTGAACAAACTTGGTACTTTACATTATTTCCAATAAGCTCTACAGCATCACAAGCTAGTAATGCATTAGTCAATGTAAGTAATATTATTAACCATTTCATAAAATTTCTGATCCGTTACCCAGTATGAGCCTTCAGAACTATTACATTCTGTAATTTCTCTTCTATCATACATGCTACAGCCTACACCCCATGAATTTCTTATCTTAAATTCACAACGACCATTGCGCCAACGTCTTGCGACTAAAACACTAGCATGCAGCCCATCATCATGAGTTATATGTTTTACATTATAATCTACACTTAAAGAGATC
>CAJXHA010000062.1 GCA_913053615.1 uncultured Bacteriovoracaceae bacterium
ATAAAGCTTAGAGGTGAGGTAACTTATAATAATAAAAAATTAAGTGTCGGAGATGTCATTGAACAAGGTGCTGAAGTGAATTCAAGCTCAAAAGGATCATTTGTACAATTTCAATCTAGTGATGGCTCTGTTTTTCTTCTAAAATCCGGTATCGTCAAACTAGATCGAAATAAGAATACTCAAGACTCTTATTTAACCCTAATTAAAGGTAAGCTCTTTCATGCCTTAGATAAAAAACAAACTAAAGAAAATGTTAAAATAAAAACAAAACAAGCAGTCTTTGGAATTAGAGGTACTAAGTACTTTATAGAAGTTAAAGAAGATAAGAGCTATCTCTGTGTTTGTGAAGGAGTAGTGAGAGCTAAAGATATAAGAACCTTAGAAAACTTTGATATTAAAGCCAATGAAGACCTTTACCTATACACATCTAAAGATCCTGAGAAGAAAAAGGCCAATAAAATGATGATGGAAATGGGGGAAAAAGAATTTGCCTCAATGGGGTATCCATTAAAATAATTAAGCATGAAAAAATTAATTCAATTGATTCTGCTTTTTCTCTCCTTAGTCATTGCATTACTTATTTGTGAAGGACTTACTCGCTCATTAAAACTTGCCCCTAAGCTTAATTGGATTAATCCTAAAGCACCTAACTCAAGCTTCCAACTTTCTTCAGATCCACTTTTAGGATATGAATTCAAAAAAAATGAAAAGAGAAAAGAATTTAATTTATATGAATCATTTCCTTATACTAATGAGCATGGCTTTAGAGACTATCCAAGAAATATAAAAAAGAATAAATTTAGAATTCTTCTCTTAGGAGATTCTGTTGTTGCAGGTACTGGTATTAGAGACTTAAAGAAACTTATTTCATCTCAATTACAACTTCTATTAAATTGTAATAATGTAGAGGTCATGAATATTGGAGTGAGTGGTTATAATATAATAGGGGAAAACCAGCTCTTTAAAACCATTGGAATAAAGTTTCAACCAGATATTTTAATTCATATCATTACTGATAATGATTTTAATGCTAATAACTCAATGATTCATCAAGTTAGTTTAAATTCTTACTCACAAAGCTTGATTACACTTATTAAGACTTCCGATTTATTAAAATTTATACTCTTTACCAATAATCCTATCCGTAATACTTTTTTTAAAGACTTTGCTAAAACGAATAAACACCTTGGTTCTATGCAAACTAAGTCTATTGAAAATGCTCTATGGGAATTAAAAAAATTAACTAAAGAGCAAGGTACAAAACTTATCACCATTTTATGGCCAAGTTTTTTAAATAAAGAAGTACTACCTTTTTCGAGTATCCCTGAAAAAAATCAGCTCATCTCACATACCCTTGAAAAACTTAAGCTTCCATATCACTATATAAACTCGACTTATCCTAAGAGTGATAATGCCTTTAAGGCCTATACTATTGGAGATTATATGCATGTAAATGAGCTCGGTGCTCTATATGCAGCCAAGGGGATTAAAGAAATTTTAAAACAAAAAGAATTAGATCCGCTTATTTTTGACAACGAGGACAATGATAAGTGCCTCTCTGAGCAAGTGTCGTTTTAATTACTTCCTCTTTTTTACATAACTGACATATCTTTTGATAGAAAACTACTAAGTGACCAACACCATTTCCTTTATTACCAGTAGTGTCCGCATAACCACCCTGAAAAGTGGTACCACCCGTTTCAGTTGCACCATCAATAACGATACTCACACTCTTATACAGACGCTTAAGTTCTGCTTCTTTTAAACTACTCACTTTTCTATTAGGCAATACACCACCGCGAGCACAGATCTCATTGGCGATATAATTACCAGTGCCTGCAAAAAGGGATTGATCTAGGAGAGTAACCTTAATCAAACGCTCAGGATACTTTAATAACATTTCTTTAAAATACTTATAGGTAAAAGCGGGATCTTTTAAATCTCTTCCTAATTCACTTAATTTCATATTGGCCTGCACTTCATTATACAGATACATATGACCAAAGCGGCGTGGGTCTACGTAGGCCAGATGATATTTTTCACCCTTAAATACACCACTGAATTGCAGGTGAGTATGCTTAGCACTTATTTTCTCTTTAGAGATACGCCATGAACCAGTCATGCCAAGATGAGAAAGAATATGTCTTCCATCGCTTAAAAGAAAATTCAGCATCTTTCCCTTACGCTGTACCTCTAAAATCACCTTACCCTTTAAACCTGAAATCTTTGTATGGATAATCGAGTCACTCACATCACTAAGAGCATAGCTCTTAATCTCAAATGGCATAATTTGATTTAATTGGCGGCGAATTGTTTCGACTTCGGGTAGTTCGGGCATATTTGTAAGTTACTGTTTTTATTGTTATTTGTAAATGTAATTATAATTCAGGCATTTGTGGCATAGCTTTTTAAATTATTATGTTTCTCAAGGGATTCTTGAAATAAATTCCGACGACGATAGTTGCATTGGCTTTATTACGGTAATGCAGTATTATTTTCTTGTGATAGAATCCTATGGTAATGCAGAAGCGAAAAGAATTTTTGAAGATGGTGAGCGTAAAAAGTTACCAAAAGATCTACTAAAAAGAGCAATCTTAATTTTAGATATTATGAATAATGTTGAATCTTTGGAAGATTTAAAAATTAAAGGTTTTCCTTCTGATTTAAGACTCCATAAGTTAAAAGGTGAATTTCAAGGTAGATTTGCTATTGATATTAATAAAGTAAAAGGTTGGAGATTCACGTTTGTTTTTGAAGACAATGTTTTTAAATCAGAAAAAGTAGAAAATTACCATAGAGGTTAATGATGAAAGAAATAAAAAGAGCTAAATTAAAAAGAAGGCCTTCAGCTCCAGGAGTTGTCTTGAAAGAAATATTTCTTGATGAAAATGGAATTACTCAGGCTCAATTTGCTAAAGATTTATCGGAATTAACTTCAGGAAGAGTAAAAGTGTCTACGATGAAAACAAAACTTTCTGAAGTCATAAAAGGTAAAAGGGCCATGTCTGCTGAATTTGCAATTCTTATCTCTAAGTTACTTGGAACTAATCCTAAAATGTGGCTAAACCTTCAATCAAGTCTTGATTTATGGATTGCCGAGAAAGAATTGGATCTGGCTTCTTAATATGATGAAGGCTAATAAGAAAAATTTCAAAATTCAGATATATCTATTATTAGCAATTGTTTATTTTGTAACTTCATTTAAATTTAGTGGAGCTGAAGCATATCACACTACTGGGGTTTTAGCTTACATTAAGTGGAGTATCTTAGGTCTACTAGTAAATATTGGATATGTTCTTTTATCAATCTTTAGCTCAAGAAAAATTCAGCTTGCATTAGCCCCATTAATGATTTTGGCTATCTATTCTAATATACTAATTTATCAAAATCCTCAAAAGAGTATCCTGTATTTTTCTTTAGCCCTATTTGTTGTTGCATGCGGGGTGTTGCTTGTTGTTGAGAAGGCTTATAAGCATGTTCAAGATCTATACCTTAAAAGATGACTCTAAGTTAGAAATTTATGAACTTATTGATAAAAAGATAAGAAAACTACCAAGAAATCAAGATGGAAGTTTCAATGAATTTTCTAATGGATTTCAAGATAATGATGTTGATGCTTTAAGGCATGCTTATGTTAGTGGTGTTTACACAATGGAGTATAGTGAAGACGTTGCAGAAAAACTCGGAAGATTACAAGAGTTTGTTTTTTCTGGTTCATCATCGGCACATCCTGATGCTGAAAATATGGATCTATGGAATAATTCAGTTGGTAGGAAATACGGAAAAAAGGCTAAATCAAGGGATGAGCTATTTGAGTTTCTTTTCAAGGCACTAAAAAATAATGAACTTATAATTGATCCTGCTGATGATAGAAAATATAAAGGTGATACATTTATTAAAAGAGTCCCAAAATCTATAGTAATAAAAATTCAAGAAAATAAAACTGGTGCAAATATATTGTTTTATGATTTTAATAAAAAAATTGTGATGACTAAAGATGAATTTCTAATAGAAATAAAAAATGGGAATTACTCAAATTATTCTTATAAAGTAGTTGATGGAGTTGAAATTCCAATTTCAAAAAGAGATCGTTTTAAGTTTAATAATCTTGGATAAGATTAAATGAACTCACATTAAATAAAGTGAAAAAGAGAAGACCTGCTTTAGACATAAATTAAAACTACAAAATTGATAGTTCTGATTAAGATGCCAATTGAAATGCATCATTCTGGTAGTTCGGGCATATTTTTTAACCTTATAAAATTAATTATAGTACATTTCTGTTCTAAGCTAAGCCTTGCTTTTCTTTTGTAATATTTTCAATATTATCCTGTGTTAATTATTAAAATATAAGTTTGCTCTATATTCCAGCAAATATTTTTGATTTTTAGAACGTATGGAGAATTATTATGAAAAATTTAATGCTTGGAATACTCATTTTAGGAAGCATCTCAGCTTTTGCCAATATTATGGAGAACCCAAGTTTTAGAGGTAAACCATTTAAGGCCTATAGGTTTAATTATAAGAACCAAAGAGAAGCTAGTAAGATATGCATGTCTTTATATGATAGAGGTTCTCGCGCAATTGACTATTCTGTAAGTAATATCACTGAAGGTGAATTAGTTGAATTATTCCCAAAATCATTTGCTATCGTTAGTCCAACTTATGGGAAAAAGTATAAAGTAAAATTAATGATGGGTAGAATTATTGTAGATGATAGCTATCTAGCAGTACCTGATAATGGAGAATATGCAGTTCTTGATCTTATGATTGAGCAAAGTCCATTAAATGAGTCTAAGAATATTCGTTATTTTTCGCAGATTGTTTGTAACTAAATAATTGTATAAGCATTCTTAATTATAAATTTTGGAGAATTAAATGAAAGCAATTTTATCAAGCCTTTTAATATTTGGATCACTATCTTCTTTTGCATGTGTTACTAGTGTTGAACAAATTAATGAATTAATGGCAGAAACAAAAATGGACATACTCGCAGATTCAGAAAACTTCGATTATAAGAGTGGTTTTACTGGTATTGATGGTAAAGCTGATGTGATTTTTTCTTTTAAAAGAAAAGTTGGTAGTAATTCACAAGCTTATGTAGGCATAAGAAGATACGATGAAACTTGCAAAGAAATTGGTACAACAACTTTAAAAGCATCTCAAAAGTACTAGATTTTAATCAAAACGTGTAGTTTTTACAATATTTGCTAATGAACCGCTGAGCATCGGCATTGCTATGTATAATTAGTATATTACTAATTTTGCTAATGTATAGAGAACGGTTCAAGCCAAATGTTTAAGATTAAGCTGCTATTTCTTTCAATCTTTTCAGTTCAAGCTCTTGCTCATGGGCTGGAGGGAGAGAGAAGTACTGTTTCTGAAAGTGGTTGGCTTACAAAGTCATTAGTAATGGATAAGGCCATGGATTTTACTCATACTTATATGTATGAGCCAATTATTGCAAAGACTTATGATCTATTAGAGCAATATAATTATGAAACTTCTCAGATTTCAACATTTAAGCTCAATTTAATTGATGAAATAAATTTAAAATCAAAGTTAAAATTTTCAGCTCGCCACAAAAAAATGCAAAGAGTGTATATTAAAGGGGAGAATGGTGAGAAACTTAAATACTCTATTTATGATGGTGAATTAAGTGCTAAAACAAAAAGAAGTGTGGATGATTCATATAGTGAGGCTAAACTTAAGTTTGAATTCTTTAAATCCCCCTATGATACTCCTAGGCCATTAATTTTAGTATTCCCTCCTGTTATGGGAAATACGGCTCTTGATAGGACTGTGGCCACTATGCTGGCGGAAAAGGGAGCTCATGTACTCCTGATTAATTTAAATAATTTATTTACTGAAAATAAATCGGTTAATCAATTAAGTAAGGAATTTCATCAGACTATTTTATTATCAAAAATGCTTACTCAAAGTATTATGAATAAGTTTCAAGCTCAGATTGATACACAAAGAGTTGGAGTCTTTGGTGTAAGTTTAGGTGGGATTATAGCATCAACACTAGCAGGTGTGGTTGATGAAATTGAATACTTATATGTATTAGGTGCTGGTTCTAATTTAGCAGATATTTCTTATTCTAGTCTGAGGGATTCAGTTACTTTAATTAAAGATTATGAATTAAAAAATAATGAAGAGTTTAAGCAGCTCTCTAAGAGTGAAGTGAAAGATAAGTGGTTTGAGTATACAGTGCCAAGGTATAGTGTCTTAGATCCAGCTAGCTTCGCCCATAGAGTCGATCCGGATAAGGTATTCATGCTTATGAGCTCAATTGATACGACTGTTCCCTATAGAAATCAATTAGAGCTTTGGAACTCCTTTGGGCAACCAGAATATATGTTATTTGAAATGTCTCATATCTCAAGCATTATTAGATGGCTTATGGCCGAAAGAGGTCATATGGTGGATTTCTTTTTAAGTGAGAATAAATGAAGAAAATTATCTTATTAATTACATTAATAATTAGTACTCACTTATTTGCACAAGAGCATAATAATCCCTATGTTTATCCAGTTGATAGAGAGACTACATCGACTGTTACTAAAGCTAGTTTTTACCAAGAGTTTTTTTCAGTGATAAATTTATATTATCCAGAACTTTTAAATTTTAGGATTCAAGTTTTACCTATTCCTGAATGGGAACAAGCTTATCTGACGGCCTATACAGCTCAAGTTGGAGATATTATGAAGCTTGGTTTCTGGGGTGGCATGGCACGTGTGCCTGGTATGAATGATGAGGCCGTTACTTTGATAACTTGTCATGAAGTAGGGCATCTCTTAGGTGGGGCTCCCTATATTGCAATTGATCACCCTATGTATGAAGATGTTTCTAGTGAAGGACAGGCAGATTACTTTGCTACTAAAGAGTGTTTAAAAAGAGTTTGGAAAAATAGTGATTTAAAAGAGGTTCACGACCTTCCAATTGCTTTAGATAAGATTTGTAAAAAAAGGTCTCATACTAGTTATGATCTAAGACTTTGCCAAAAAGTCATGAAAGGGATTGAAGGCTTTAGGCATGTGATGGAATTATTAAAAAAGGAAAGTGGAATGCTTAATTATAATGATCATGCTCATGAAGTTGTTACTGAGACTATTTATAATGCATATCCTAGTAACCAATGCCGCTTTGATACACTAGTGGCAGGGCTTTTTGATGAGCCAAGACCTAAGTGTTGGTTTGTTGAATAATAGTAGAACTTATTTTATGAGTTTTTTAATCGTATTCGTAAAATCTTTTACATACTCTTCAAAGAAAATTCCAGTAGCCGGTCCAGAGAATCCTGTATGCACTTTGACAATTTTTTTATTCTTATCTAGATAGAGCGTTGTTGGAAAGGCCCTTACTTGATCAATAGGTAGGATATCAGATGCTTTGATTTTCTTATTATAATCAACAAGTATAACGGGGTAATTCATGCTTAAATTGTCTTTGGCTTTTTTTAAGGCCTTAAGTGCTTTTTCTTCAGGGAAGTTTTCAAAGGCCAATGCTATAAAGGCAACATTACTTGCTAAATTTGGATGGTCTTTTTTCCACTGATTAAAAAAGTTTGTTTCATCTAAACAGTTTGGACACCAAGAACCAAATAATTGCAAAATAATCACTTTATTCTGATAAAGAGGTTTAGTTAAATCTATTAAATTACCCTCAATATCTTTTAGTAAGAGATTAATCTCCTTGTGCTCTAAAATTCTTGTCATTTTATTTGCATCAGTTAGTTTAAATTTCTCATCTTTGTTGGCCTTAATTGGAGTATTATATGATTTTCCGGAATACATAGTTCCTTCAATACTTGTAGGTGTGATAAATTTTAATTTAAAAATAAATGAAAAGACTCCATCAAATCCTTGGATGTGAATACTATTATTTTTGATAAAACCATCAAGATAGCGATAATCTCCAGTTTCAGTAAGGATTGATCCTTTAAGGCGACAACCAATTTGTTTAAAGTTACCAAGGCCAGTATTAGTTTCGGATAAATTAATTCTCCATTTACCAGCAATAGTTTGTTTACATTCTTTTTTCTCATATTCTTCAAAAAGATCTGTTTTATCTATTGGCTCTAATGTTAATGGAACCTGGTAATTTTCTTTATTCTCTCTTACCCAAAGTCCTTTTTGGTCTTTTAAATCTATTGATAAGTGAGAGTAATGACTGCCAATTTTAAAATTATTATTTACTGGGCTTAAGCTAATCTTTTCGTCACTATTTATGAGGTAATTATTATTCTTATCTATGTGAATAATTACTTTTAAATCTTGTTCTTGTAAGTTTATATGCATTAGCCAAAGTTTTTGGTCTTTATTAGCACCTAGACATGAATATAATGATAGTAGAGCAAAGATATATGTAAGTTTTTTCATGGGAAAAAAATAACAAAACAATAGAGTTCTGGCGACATTCTTTTTTGATATTGCATTGAGTCTTTTTTAGGGAAAATTATTGTTCATTAAGAAGAATTTTAGTAAATTTAAGAGATTAGTAAAAAAGGTAGCTATTGGAACCTTCAAAGTTTATTCGATCATCTTATTTTAAAGCATTTGTATTAATAACTGGACTGGGACTTACCCTTTGGTCTTTATTATTCTCTATTGATAAACAAAAACTTAAAGCACAAGCATCATTACATAATGAATTAGACCATTTAAAAGCAGAAATTAATGATGAGATCGTTTTCTCTACGGAAGTACTTTATAATATTTCATATTTATTTGATACTTTCGAGAATATCGGGCCAAAAGAATTTCAAAAATTCACCAGTGATTTAAGTAATAGAAAAAAAGGTATTTTATTAATTGAATGGCAACCTAAAGTTCTTGAAAAAGAGAGAGAAAAATTTGTAAAAAAAGTTAGAAGTCTTGGTGTTGAAGATTTTCAACTTTTAGAGCCGGACCAATCTGGCAAGTTAGTTAAGGCGAGCAAAAGAGATGTTCATTTCCCTGTTCTATATGCTTTATCAACCCGTGGAGAAGAAACTACAACAGGTTTAGATCTTGCTTGGTCTCCAGAACGAATGCAGTCAAAGTATGAAGCTAGAGATCTGGCCAAACCATTGGCGTCTAATTCATTCAAAGTTAAATTAACCTCAGAAGATGCAGATGAAAAGTTTGGTTTTGCAATTACATTACCTGTCTATAAAACTCAAACAGTACCAGAATCAATTTTTGAAAGAAGAGAGCAATTAAAAGGTTTTTTGGCCGCTGTCATCTATCTTAATAATCTATTAAGCCCAATCCATGAGAAAGCTTTGGAAAAAGGTGTCTATTTAGAAATTATAGATTTGGCCAACTCTTCAGTTCTTTTACAGTCAAACCTAAAAGACGAAGTTGCACTTGAGCTTTCTGATGTGCTTGATGTTTATGGTCAAAAATGGAAAATAAATATTTATACAACAAATGCTTATTTAAATGATTATTTTAATATCAATGATTATATTCTGCCTTTTTTACTCCTAATCTTCTTTCTTTTATTAATTGGCATTCTTTATATAAGTGAGAATAAGAACCTTGAATTGGCCAAGGTGAAATCAAGTTTAGAAAAAGCTTTAGAAGATTCTAAGGCAGCTGCAAAGTCTAAGATGACATTCTTAGCGAATATGAGTCATGAAATTAGAACACCTTTAAATGCAATTCTTGGTTATACCAATATTATAGATAAAGAAAATGATATTAATTTATTTAAAACATACTCCAAACGTATGCATAATAATGGAAAATTATTATTAAGTATAATTAATGATATTTTAGAAATTTCTAGTTTAGATGATGATAAGGTTCGCTTTGAAGAAAAAGCATTTGATCTACATGAACTAATTGAAGATGTTAAAGACATTACTGATAAAAAAAATAATAAACGTTTAGAAATAAATTATTATTATACAAAGTCCCACCCATTATTTCTAGCAGATGCTAATCGTATTAAACAGGTCATCATCAACTTAATGAATAATGCCTTGAAATTTACCAATGAGGGCAAAATTGATTTTTATTGCAATGTAAAAGCTTCGGATAATGAAGATAACTATATTCTTGAGTTCATTATTAATGATACAGGAATTGGTATGGAGCAAAACTACATAAAAATTGCGACAGAGGCATTTACTCAGGAAGATGCAAGTTATTCCCGTAAAAAAGGTGGTGTAGGTTTAGGGCTTTATATATGTAAAAATATAGTTTTAAAAATGCAGGGGGATTTTAATATCTTTTCTAATAAGAATGCAGGAACAAGTGTTAAGTTTAGCATTCCAGTCACTAGGGCGAAGGTATCCACTCAAAGCAATAAAGTAGATACTAGTCTTGAGTATTCCAAGTTTGAAACTAAGCGAATCCTAATTGCAGAAGATGATATTGATACTCAATTTATTGTTAAAACATACTTACAAGAAATAGGTATAGATTATGAAATAGTAAGTAATGGTCATGAATTATTAGATAAATACTCAAAGGATTCTTTTGATCTAATTTTAACTGATATACAGATGCCGGGTCTTGATGGATTAAGTGTGGTTAAAATATTAAAAGATCAAGGCATAACCATTCCCATACTTGTTATGAGTGCTCATACTTTAGAAGAAGAAAAAAGTGTTTATTTTGCAGCTGGAGTTTCAGATTTTATTCCAAAGCCATTAGATAAGAGTCAATTTTTAAATACCATAGTCAAGCATCTTACATGACTATTTGACTCTTTTATGAATGTGTAACTTTATGCATATTATAATAAATTTGTTTATCTTTATATATGTAATATAATGAAATCATGAGTGAAAAAATATATCATGTTCTAATTATTGATGACGAGCCAGATATTCGTGAAGTTATGGTTAGTATTCTTAAAGAGCATCAAAAATCACTAAGAGTCTATGAAGCTAAAGATGGTGTCGAGGCCCTTTCAAAAATTAAAAATCAACAATTTGATTTAATAATTACTGACTTGCATATGCCTAAAATGGGTGGAAAAGAATTATTACAAGAAATGAAGACCATTCATAAAGATTTTAGGCCAAAAAGTTTTCTTGTAGCTTCTGGTCATGTGGATGGAGATATCTTAAAAGAGGCCAAGGGCGCTGTTAGTATTCTTAAAAAGCCATATAGTGCCGAAACATTAGTAAAGTATGTAGATGTTATTCTTTCAGCATCAGAGCAAAAACCAAAAAAGCAAATTGCAGCACCGGTTAAGAAAAATTTAAATGTAGAATTTATCAATCCATTTATCGAAGCGGCCTTAGAAGTATTAGAAATAATGTGTGGCACTGAAGCCGAGAAAGATTTTGTTTTTGTTAAAGATGATAATGAAACTCTTGGGGACATTAGTGGCTTAATTGCTATCAATAGCGATAAGTGTGTTGGGAGTATGGCGATAACTTTTCCTGAGGATGTGTATTTGAAAGTTGTTTCAAATATGCTGGGTGAAGAGTACACAGAGATTAATGAAGAAAATAAAGATGGTGTCGCTGAAATTTGTAATCAAATATTTGGTAATGCTAAAGCTAAATTAAATCAACAAGGTGTCTTCTTAGATATGACAATTCCAACCATTATCTCAGGAAGTAAACATACAATTAATCATAATGTTAAAGATGCTAAGATTCTTGGTGTTTATTTTAAAACAGACTTTGGCACATTTGTAATTGAATGTGTTGTTGTGGATAAAGTTTAACTTATATCTATATACCCTTATCTATTTGTGCTTTATTAACAGCACCTACACATTGCCTTTTATTATCACAAACACCACTAGTTGCACTTTGGTGTAATGCATGAGTCATTTCCAGTATTGAAGTTTCTGGCGTCATATACTTTCTTGCTTCATAGATTAATGTATCTGCATTTACTAAATGTGGAATACCTAATTCATCACGCTCATCGTTAATGAGATTTATTTCTATATATAGCTTGTATAGTAAAGATAAAGTAAAATCACTATGAGCATTATTTGAACTTTCAAAGTATGGAGAGTAATACTTTTTATCACGTGCATTCTTAATCGCTGCAGATGTAAAGGTTTTAATACTATCGTAAGTCTTAGTAACTCCAGCAATTCTAGTTGCAAAGTAATCGGCCATGCCTTCAATAACTGCAACAGAGTGAATTGGTTCTAGATGATCAGAAAGGGCAACATGTGAGAATTCATGATAGATTACATCTGGAACCATAGCAGTATCGAGATAATAATACTTATTCATAAATAACTTATCCATTTTTTTAGACATCTCGATTATTCCAAACATCACGGCCATTGTTCCTAGGTGAGTTGTTGCCATCTGTAGGAGAGTGGTATCCTGATATTCCGGGTAGGCGAGATGATCTATTGTATTTTGAATTAGTGAGTTCTCAGTATAATTAATGATGGGAACACGTAAATTATTTAATTGATCAGTAACAGGATTATTGCCACTAGATGTAACTAAGTTTCTAGATTCAATTTTTTTCATTGGAGAAAACCAAATCTCTTTTCCCCAGGCATGTGGATTTGCATCCCAACGTGAAGTTTCCCCAGCAGGAATCGTCCAAGCATTATTAACATTTTCAACATAATTATCATTAGTAAAATGACCAAGTCTAGAAAAACCATTTGTAATCTGAATACGCACAGTAATTTGACCGAGGTCTTTAACAAACTCGGAATTCATTTCTTCGGTCCAAAACTTTTTTGCTTTAGTAAGGTGATAAAGCACATTGGCAGCTCTAAGGCTTAGTTCTTCATCACTATTTAAGTCAATGGCATTCTCATTTTTTTGATAAACAATTTTAAAGTCTTCTGTTTCAAAGGTACCATTACACTTTAAGCCTTCTAGCTTTACATCAGTAAATTTAATGGTATTACGTTTGTTACGCTTTAATATTTTAAACTCATCATTACAATCTTTTGCAAAAGCTTGGCCTGTAAAAATAAAAAGCGCTATAAATGCCCTAGTTAAAAATTGAGTATGGATTGTCATTATCTTCACCTTTAGGTTTATTAATAATTTTAGCATTTATTAATGCAACACCGATTGCACCAATTACATTATATGGCGGAGGTAGGTAGAATACAGCTGTCCCACCAACTCTCATGGTAAGCTTCGCTGCTTGCATTAGTTTAGATTCTTCTTTATTCCAAATATCATCATATGTAAGAGCAAGTCCAACTTCTTCATGTGTAATATAACCAGTTTCAAGAGCTGCAAGAACTATGTCCTCATACTTAATCTCAACAGAGCCAAATGATTCATACATTTGAGCCTCTATAATATCCATTCTCATTCTTCTAAGGGCATATTCTACATGATCATTAGAAGTAGATAATTGAAAGACTTCAACAAAAGTTTGTTCTTCACCTTCTTCATTGCGATAAACAAACTCTTGTCTTATTTCAGGTATGCTAGCAGAAAAGTCTGCATCAACACCCATTCTAATTGATGCTTTTCTTAATATATTTGCGAGGACTATTAATTGCTTGTCACTATACTTATTATATAGATACTCTCGGCGGGTAGTATTATTAAACCAGCCCATTTTATCCACTACATAATCATCGCGACGATCAACTTCGATGTCATATCTTGTAGCTTCCCTTGGTATTAATAAGTCTTTGGCATAAAAAGTTTTATCTAGGTAGCCAGATAGAAAAATTCTTCTTTCAAGAATATCACTTCTTCTCAAGGTCTCAATGCGATTAAATGATTCAAGAGGAATCATGTTTTCACTATAAGCAAGTTTATTAATATATTTTAACTCTTTCTCTTTAATTCGATTGCCTTTTTTATTGCGAGAATTGTTTTTTAGACGATAAAAAGCACCAATAGCACATACTTGTTCTTCATCAGGGAATTCTGTAAATTCTGCAAATAAATTTTCAAGGTTATTAGTTTCTAGATAATCATAGTAAGAATTTCTCATATTTGAAGAATGAGTATCCGCTTCAAGAGCATAATGTAGTTCTGTTAACTCTAAAAGTAATTTTAAAAAGATATCATCTATAAAATTGTAAACTCTTAAGGCCTTTAAATATGTCGATACCCAATACTCAGATACTTCATAACCTTGTAGCTCAAGGTTATTTATAAATTTTTGAACAAGTCCTAAATCACACCTAATATCACTTTCAACAAAAGGTTTTACTGTTTCATAAAAAATCTCTTTTATGGGTTCAGTTCTTTCCATTGGAAACTCATTATTAAACCATCTAATATTTCTATTGCTTAAGATATGCGTGTACGGCTCCTTATTATTCTTTAATAAGTCCATATCAAGACTTTCTCTTGTCTGAGTGGATGTTGTGGGAAAGTTCTGAGCAAAAATGCTATAAGTTCCTAAAATTACGAGAATAAGTGTTTTCATTACTGTTCTTTACTAAAATATTAATATTTGACACATTGTGTCATAAGCTGGCTTTTG
>CAJXHA010000063.1 GCA_913053615.1 uncultured Bacteriovoracaceae bacterium
CAGATGCTTGCAGATTTTGGACACCTTATTGGTGATCAAAATAAATCAACACAATATAAAGAGTGTTCTGAAGTTGTTTGTATCTTTAATAAAATTTATAATGATCAATCAGGCCTTTCAGGGAAAATTACATACTACTGGTATTTAAAAACAGGAAGTATGTTATCTCTTTCAAATGAAATTCCGGCTCAAAAAAGTGATTATCCAGGAATGTATAACGAGAGAACTCATAATTTAAGTGATTACCTCTTCACTCAAGAAGAGTTAAAGAACTTTTATGTTCTTGCTAAGAGTTTACCGATAAACTTCTTGCATAACCCATTATTTAAATCAGTTCATAAAATTCCTAATAATAATAATATTGAAGGTTATGACTCTGATGAGTGTGCAGTAAGTCGTCCAGAAGGACAGGTACTTGTTAATCACAGATGTATTGGAAGTGATCAAAAATTTCTAATTAATATTACTAATCAGATTGCAAAGTATATTGATCAATTTGAAGGTAAAAAAGTTGGAGATACAATTTATTCATCAAGTAAAGAGTGGTTAGATAAATCATTTTGGGTAAGAGAAGGTTTCTTTGATCCAAAGTCTAAGAAATACTCTTATCGTTGGTTAAACCAATTAAACAAAGACCATCATGTTTCAAGAGAAGCAAGTCTTTCACCTAGTCAGCAATTTTCACAATTACTTGCTCACTATAGGTTTGAACCAATGCACTTTATGAGTAAAACTCCAAGCGAAATTGGTCAGGTTATCAAAAATGATTTTTATTCAAATCAAACATATGATCCAAATGGAATGTTTACACAATACTTTGAACAATCTGTTAAAGAGTGGTCTGAAAAAGAAGTTGTCCTATGGCGTGACTGTATGGATCAGTACTTAACTCCAGAAACAATGACTCAGCACACTCGTGATCTAGCTTCATCTATTGAGAGTCCTCTTTACTCTTGTGTTGAAAGCAAGATACCTGACTTTGTTCAAGAGGTGGTAGATTCTATTAAGAAAAATAATTTCGAAGGTTGTCGTTTTTTCAACGACCAAAATAAGTATGGCCATGTTAGTGAAAAATACTACCAAGTACTACAAAAATTCCTAATGGAAAAAGTTCTTCAAAGAAAGATTGAATTACAAAACCATGGAGTTGAGGTCTTAGTTGGACAACAAATTAAAGATGAGTTTATCAAATCAGTTGATCCAACCAGTGTTTTCATTAATTGCTTTAATGAAGAAGAGCAAAAAGAGTGTTACCAAGACTCAATGCGCTCAGAGCTTTTCAAAATCATGAATAAGCATCGCTCAATATCTGATTACTACAGAGAGATCGTAAGAAAAGATATCGCGGAGTTATTTTCGTATGATGAAATTAAACTAAAAACGAATCAAATCGCTAAAAAGTTTATTACTCCTTTCTATTCGAAGCTACACTTTGGAGCAAAGCATATTTGGAATAAGTGTAAGCAATTAGGTGGTAATGAAAATGAAACCTTAGAGTTTCCACTTGCTTTCACTGGTGGAAAAAACTATGTGAACCCGACACTTCTTAATTGCGTGAACGATAGAATGGATAAAGAACTTTATGAAATTGTTAATATTGGTGCCTTCCAAGAATTAGATGAGAAAACAATTGAGTTTAGACTTAATAAAGAAGAAAAAGAATTTGCTCTTTCATTTATGCGTGGAAAGCTAGTTCAAATCCTTAATAATATTCTTGAAGAAGAAGTTAAAGTTGAAGAGAATATGCTTATTACTCGCCTAAGAAAGAAAGAGCAGTTTATTAACGATAAATTTGATGAGACAGGAGTGCTTTTAGCAAATATCTACTCATACTCACAAGTTGAAGATAAATGTATTGAAGAAGTGAGATCTTTTTACCCAGAAACTGTTTACTACTCTCCATTATCAAAAGTAGATAAACAACACGGGCGTGAGATCTGTTCTGCATACTTAAAGCGTCCTAAGGTTGCTTCAAAAATTAATAGTATCTTTGCTGCTAGATGGGACGAAAACAAAAAACTTACAGAAGAATTTATTGATGACTACTTCTCCGATGCAGTTGAGGATTGTTTCTCTGACTTCCCAGCAGAAATGGGTGCAAACTATATGAGAAATGCAAGAATGCGCAAAATCTGTGTTGAGGAGTCTTATAAAGAGGCCATGGGTTATGCCCTAGAAGAGTGGAAAGATCATGATCACCACGAATACTTTGCTTCTAAGGAAGATGAATTAGTTCGCCACATGTGGGGACTGATGAATAATAAAGTCACAAAAGCTCTTAAATAATCAAAAGCTAAAAAATAAAAAAGGGAGGCTCTCGCCTCCCCTTTGAATACCAAGCCAAGCTTAGATTCTATTCTAACATCCTATTAGAAATTATAAGTAAAAGATACTCTAGACATTAATGAGTCTGTTCTTAACACACCATCTTTGTCATTTTCTTCAGTTGTAGTATCAGCAACTTCATCAAGTGCACCATCACCATCAGTATCGTTAGTGATTAGACCGTCAATTGAGAAATCACCAAATTTAACTGTTGCACCTAATGCTACATTAACTGCATCAATAGTTCTCTTCCCATCTTCACCACTTGAAGAACCATCAACATCTTCTTCAGAGATTAAGTTATTAGCAACAGATCCTCTTAGAGTTAACCAAGAAGTAGCCATAGCTTCAAACCCCATAGTTGCTTTAACAAATGAAGTTTTGATTTCATAATCTTCAACATATGCGTAGTTTTCATTAGTTTCTTGAAAATACTCAACTCTATAAAAAGCAGTTAGAGTATCATTCATTTTCTGTGCTTTACCATAACCAAGATTAATTCTTTGAACTGACCACTCACCATCTAAAGCGTCTAACTCAGTTTCTTCAATATTGATTTGTCTAACTTCAACAAATCCTTTAGCACCATCACCAAGATCTTTAATTGCACCAATCTGAAGTCCTAAACCACCTTTAACTGCAAAGTCGAAACTTCCACCTGAAGTAGGAGTAATTCCATTTACTTCTGCTTCATTATTTAGACCAGCATTAATGTAGTATTCCCAATCACCGCTAATAGCACCTAAACCAAGTAGCATAGCAGACTGACTAGAATCTTCATAAATTTGATCAGTTCCATCTGATTGAGCTTGTCCGATTTCAGAGCTTGAATAAGAAAGTCTAGCTGCCCACTTCATTGCTCCATCACGACCGTAGAAAATATCTAAAGTGTTATTATTTTCAACTGCGTTTGTTACAACACCAGCCTCAGCTGCAGTATACTGTCCAGCTGAACCACCGATATTTCCAAGAATTGGAGCAGCCCTTAAACCAGCTGCAGTGTTAGAGTCTTGACCAAAGTAAATACCGTAGATTGCTCCACCATTTCTAGCGAAATAACCACCAGAAGCTTTTGGCGTAGAAGCAGTATCTAAAGTATTACCAGTGTCACCAGCTTCAAAGATTAAAAAATCATTATGATTATGAATCTGAGCTGCGTTTAAAAACATGTTTCTGTTGTCATCAACATATTGCGATCCAAAGTGATCTTCACCAAGTGCCTCTAATCTAGCTTTCGAGGCGAATGCTGAAGTACTCAAAAGAGTTGCACCAATCGCTAATAAAATTAAATTTTTCATAATTCTTTCCTCTTAAAGTTTTAATTAGAATCTATAAGTAGCAGATACTCTAGACATTAAAGCGTCAGTTCTAATAACACCTTCACCAGTTGCAGTATCATCACCAAAAGTAGTTCCATTTTGAGAGTTTCCGATTACACCATCAATTTGAAGATCACCAAATACTAAGCTTGCACCAGCATTAACATTCGTTGCATCAGCATTCTTGATTTTGTCACCATTATCATCTTCTTCTTCATTTAAGATATCTTGAGAAATTGAAGCTCTTAATGCTAACCACTCTTTAACCTGAACTTCTAAACCGATAACTGCATTTAAAGACATATTTTTTTCTTCAGCAGTATCAGTATAGTTAGTACCTTCTTGAGTAGAAGTATTATAAGTAAGCTTATAGTTCATAGTAGCCATGTTATTAAACTTCTGAAGTCTAGCTGCACCAACAGTAATTCCTTGATACTTAATAGACTCATCACCTTTATCACCATCTTCAGCTTCCCAATTCATAACTCTTGCAAGGTAAGTCATATCACCTTGGTTATAGTTAACACCTAGGTCATAGTTAGACTTCATTTCAAAGTCACTAGTTCCATCAGTTGATTGAGTATCTGTTAAAGTAATGTTAGCAAAACCTTCAATGTCACCAGAGATAACACCAAGTCTTGTTCTTAATAAACTTGCTTCTTCTTCATTTGCTTGTTGCTCATCATTGTATGAACCGTAAGTAACACCTACACCCCATTGAACACCAGCGTCTCCACCTACAAATGCATCCCATACATTCATTGGGTTAGTTAGTGCTGTTCTTGTACCATCATTTCTTCCAGCATCAGCACCAAAGTATAAACCATAAACCATATTGTTGTTTGCTTTTAAGAATCCACCCTCTGCGTTTGGAGTAGCAGTAGCATCAGTATTTGACTGATCACCGGCCTCAAAAGTTACCATGTCTTTGTGGTAGTTAACGTGTGCTGCATTTAAAAAGATATTTCTGTTATCAGAAATATACTGTGAACCATCTGTGCTTTCACCCAAAGCTTGTAATCTAGCTTTTGAAGCAAATGCCGATCCTGAAATAACCGCAAGACCCATAGCTAATGCAATCTGCTTTTTCATAACATCTCCTTGTAAATAACCACTGTCATAGTGGGTGTATTATTAATTCCATTTAAATTGGAAAATTTTGCCTATACTAAAGTTTCAAAGTCTAACTTTATTTTGTCAAATAACAAAAGTGAAATTAAGTTACTTAAGCGCCGAATATTTTTCACTTTATCCAGCGCAAAACCCATTGTGGAAAACTCAAGTTGATCAAAACACTTTACTGTAAGGCCTTTCAAAATTTTTGCCCCTACAAAGACTTATTGCGCAATTTTATAATCCATTTTTTTGACACAAACTCACTATGTTTTAAATCATAGAGAGAGGCTTATATAGTGCTTAAACAAGCAAAAAAAGATGAATAAAAGACCATTTTTATATTTGCTTTTTAAAATTAATCATTAAACTTAAGTAATAAGAAAAAAATAATTAGATACGTTTTATACGTTAACAATTAACAACAAACTAACAAAAGGATGAGAAATGAAAAAACTCGTTTTATTAGCAATCGTAGCTACTTTCGCTACAAGTGCATTTGCACAAAAAGGTTTAGTTGAACTTCAAGGATGTTTCGACGGAACTTGTGACACTTTAGACTTTGACATGGCGACTGACAAAGACAATGACTTCAACAGCGACGCTGATGATGATGAAGAGTCTCAAACTATCGCTTTAAACTACAACCACCTATTCACTGATAACTTTGGTGCTGGTTTAGTTTATATCCAAAGAAGTGACCTTGAAGATGGTGACGTTAAGTCAGTTGGTCTTGGTAACTCTACTACTACTGGTATTAACTTATTCTGGAACATCGACGCTGGTTGGATGGGATCTTATGCAGCTTTAAGATACTGGATGACTTCTGTTGAAGATACTGAAGGTAACAAAGATGGATACGATTCAACTATGATCGTTCTTGAGTATGGTAAAAGAGTTGCTCTTGGAAAAGTTTGGGGACTTTCTTTTGCTTGGAACCCATCTGTTTCTTACTCAATGACTACTAACGAGTCAAATACTTCTGGATCAGATGACAACGAAATGACTGCGCTTTCAATCAGCCCAGTTAACTTCGCAGTTGCTTTCTAATTTAGATTTAATCTAAAAAGAAATATGGGAGCCTAAGGGCTCCCTTTTTAAAATCAAAAAAATCTCAAAATTTGTTGTTAACGTTAAAAACTTATACTTTTAAAAAGCAGGATTTAGGTCCTGCTTTTTTTTGTGAATTTTTCTAAACATTCTCTGCAAGAGCTCTTCAACCAATATCACTTCGGCCCCAATATACTCTATTAGAAGGAGTTTAATTATGGGTTCAAAAAAACATAAAGAAAAAATTTGGAATTTAATTAAAAACATTGAAGTAGGTATGATTAATTACCCTAGTTCAAATGGAATTATTTCTAAACCATTACAATTGATTCAAGAAAGCTATGACAATCGTCTTTGGTTTCTAGTTGATCGCAGTGGTACAATTTATGAGGAGTTTAAAGATGGAAAACTGGTTAGTCTTAGCTTTAGTGATATTTCAAATAATATATATGTCTCTCTTAGAGGAGAGGGTTATATACTTGAATCAGAAGATTTAATTGATAAGTTTTGGAATAACTATGTCAGTGCATGGTTTGAAAAAAAATCAGATGCTGCATTGATTGAGGTTAGGGTTCGTCATGGAGAACACTGGGATGTTAATGTATCTAGAGAAGAGTTTGATCATGAAGTTGCAAATGCTGTAAATAGCGAGGAAACTCCTAACGTTGAAGAGCATGCTGTATTCTAGAATAATAACTTCTCACTACCACTTAAATCCAAAGTCCTTAGGTGCTGTCACTTCTACCTTTAAGTTTACTACTTCTTGGCGATTAGCACCTAGGCTTAGATCCCAATAAGACCAACTAGGATAGCCTGAGAGCTCTTTTAAGCCTTTACTTGAGCCATCAGTCGTCACTTGTATCTCCTTAGTCTCAGAGACCGGATACTGTGCCAGAACTTTTATCTTTTTCTTATTACGACTAAAGTTTTCAAGCTTGGTATGAAAGGTTCTCTTATAAACTTTTTTTGAATTGATAATACCTTTTTCAGAGTTTTTATTACTATGCCAATGCGTTACTTTTACATCATAGTCTATACCTGCATTAATAAAAAATTCTTGGGACTTAATAACTTTTGCTAGATTCATAGTTTGAATAAATTGATTATCATAATATATATAGGCCACACCTGCTTGAAGGTTCCATTTAAATGTATTTTTTAAAGTCCCTTTTCTAAAAACATAATCATAAAGCTTTGGTACAACTTCTAAGTGCTCTTTATATTCAGATCTTCTACTCTTAATAAATACTCTGGTGCGTGGGTTTCCTGACTTTATTGTCTGAACTCCACTAACTATAAACTTATACTCTTCTTGATCATTATTACTAAAGCTCGTTCCTAAGCTCTGAGCATTATCACTGGTTGTCTGAATGCTTGTCTTAACTTTTTTTACTTCTTTATAGTTAAGAGTATAAGCACTAATGCTTGGAGGAGTTGTATTGAGTTTTGCTTGTCGATTACTTAACTCAATCTTGCTCTTTGTCCAGTCTTCACCTGTACTTTGATTTACATATGCATATTGATAAACTTGAGCATAGGCCTCTTTAGAGTTGACTCTAATATCATAGACTGGTTGCCAGTGAGCACCATTAATTAGGTATTGGAGAGAGAATTCATAACTACCCTTCTTTGTAACTTCTAAGTCCACAAAAACATCCAGATAGCGAGTTGAGCTAAGAGAATTTAATTCATTTAATTTAGAATCAATATACTCTTTTTCCTCATAGAGTTTTAATAACTCTTTATAATCTTTTTCCCAAGCAGCAATAAGCTCTAATCTTTGATTCTTGGTGAAAGAGACAAATGAATTAAAACTCTTACTGGTCCACTTCGACTGTTGTAAATTTATTGCAAATGAGTCTTTATAAACTTCTTGCAATTCATTGAGCTTATGATTCTCATTAATTAGTCTTTTTACAGCTGAAACTTTATCTGCAATTTTGTTTTTATTTTTTTCTCTAAGTTCTTGTAGGTTTAAAATCTCTTTATTTTCTGTTTTTATAATTTCTCTTTCTTTGATTCTCAAACCTAGAACTTTTAAATTCTTATTATCTGATGCCTTTACCTTTAAGGAGTCTTGAATAAGTTTTGTCGGTAACTTTGTAAGTATCAAGGAGATATTGCCTGGAGAAAGAACACTCTGAAAGCCTCTCGTTACAAATGCACGATCCTTAAATACAACTACATTATCAACTTTTGAGCTGACCTCTTTTGCATGAGCAAAGCTAAAAAGACTAATTAGTATTAAACATAAGTATTTCATAAGTCATAATCCTTAATAATATAGTTTTCGGGATGAGTTACTTGGTATTTAAATGTAAAGGTTTCTTTGGAATTGGCCTTAACCTTTGCTTTCCAATCTATAATTCCATATTTCTTACTTATTGGATTTGGTGCGACAGTTAGTAATTTCACTTCAATCTCTTGATTAGGTGACTTTGGATAATTATCTTTTAGTTCAATATCAATTGGAAAACTATGATTATTAACAACTTCAATATCGACACTAATTTCAACTTGATGCTTCTTAAAAATCATACCCTCTTTAATAGACTCTTTTTTTACAATTCTTTTGGACTCTACTAACTCATCAACCCCCAAATCAAAGACCATATAAGCATTTTCATTAGTGGTACTAATTCGAGTCTTAGATGTCAGATCTCCATCTAAGTAAATATTTGCATCCCCTCCTAAGATCGGTTGTTTGGATCGATTAACAACCTTTGTTCTTAAGTAAGCTTTTGGATCTTTTTTAGGAATTAATAAGTAGCTTAACTTTCCATTTAGCTCTGTCGTCGTTGTTGGTATTCTAATAGGTTCTTCATGAGATTTTAGATTAAAACTAAAAGGAGATTTAAATTCTAATTTGCGTCCATTGGCCTGCATAGCCGGAAGGTTTCCATTCAAGTATCTTTTTTGAGGTTTTTGGAATTTATTAAAAGCTAACCATGGCCTAAATTGATCTTGTGCAGACTTCGTTCTCTCTATCATATTTAAATTATTTTGAAGGTCATAGTAAAGACTAGATAATCTCTGAGTTGTGAATACTTTATTATTATGAATTGCACCTTTAATTTGATCTTGCTCTTTTCTACCTTCCCTAGCAAAACCACCTCTTCCTGGTGCCGGTATACCTCCAAAGGAATCAGCCATTGGGGCTTGAGCAATTGCCTTCGCTTCAGCGACTTCCATCCTTGCACCTTTTGATCTTTTCTTTGCAACTCTTTTAGCTTTCATAAGTCCTGCTGCTCTATCTTGGCTTGGTGCAGACATTGAGTCCATAGCACTAGAAGCAAGGTTTCCTAAGAAGCTTTCATTTGGTTCTTGAACCTCTTCTCTTTTTTCACTAAAGAGCCAGCGATTTAATTGAGGTAGATACAAAGGAGTTGGATCAATACTTGAGAGAGTAATTTTAACATCGTCCCAATCCTCACCTGTTTTATTTTCAATTTTACCAAAGCTCACTAAATCAATATTCACCTTACCGTTTTTTAGATCCATTTGGCAGCGTACATCATATTGAGCTAACCAATGAGAGTTCATAATATAATAAGATATTTCTATGTATGAGTTTTTTTTAAAATTTTTATTATCCACATTGATATAAATATCTGTAAGCCATTTCTGAGAGCGTCTCTCATCATGAGAAGAAAGATTTGTTTTTAAGACTCTAATCTCATCATTAATACTTTTAATTTTATCATCAACTTTTTGAATTTCTTGATATGTATTTAAAGAAACATTAGAGATTTGATTGATCGCAGCTGCGACTGTCTTAGTCTGGGCCTCGAAAATGAGATAATTATTTGTGGTCTTTTGATAAGGACTCTCAAAGCCTAAGGTATTTATGAAGTTACTTTCATAGTTTAAGAGATAGTGTTCTTGTTCTAAACTTAGTTTTTCCAGGTACAGGTCTTTAAGTTTCTCTACTTTTTTATCAATATCACTTGGTAATGTGTTTTGATAAAATGAATCACCAATAATAATTTGTTTTATTGATTTTGAATCAGCTCCAATGGCCTTAATTTTTAAACTATTCTTATCCAAGTTATTAGGAAGAGCTTCAATTTTAATCCATGATGAATTAATTTGAGTTACTTTTCTAGTAATCAGTGCTCGATCACTAAAAACTGTGACTTCACTAATGTTTGAGTCGAGTACCTTAAACTCACTTGGAACAATACTAGCAATAGAAAGTAAGGGAATACTTAGAAAAAATAAGAATTTCATAAAACCTCAATTATTTAATATGAGGTTATTATAAATCCTGTTTGAAATGAATCCAGCTTAAATTTATTTAATCCGCTAATAAATCAGAAAGAGAGCAAATTGCTCTAGCTTCATAAACTAAACTATTCCACTCTCCATTATCACGATTAGTTGGAGCACCAATACCAACAAAGTGAATATCACTGGTATTATTTAAGTGAGCATCAAAATCATCAGTTGTTTTAATCAAAAACTCAGAATCAAAGTGAATATGTTCAGTTATTCTAGCTTTAGCAAACTCAGGGAATGTTCTTTCAATAGTACGCTTTAAAAGACGTACTTTTTTAGCCAATTCCTCTTCATTTACTTCATCCAGTTGAATAAACATAGTTGATCTAAACTCTTGTTTCTTAATCGATGGATCATAAGCATCAAAATCAACAATAAAGTGTCCCCACTCATGAGTTTGACTTTGAGGTAATAAAACCGTTTGTTTTTTGTCATGGACCTCACGATCAACTAGAAAGTGAATGCTCAATGCGGCTCTTTCTTCAAGACTTGTACAGTAAGCAGCTATTCCATCATCAAGTTCATTCTTATTAGAAATCAATTTAAAAAAGCTTTTTGGAGATTGAGTGTAATAAAGTTTTTCACAGTGATACTCCTCTGCCTCTCCGGTTGTAAGAATAAAGTTAGTTTTCTCTACAAGATCTTTCGGTGTTGTAAGATTTATTTTTGAAACAAACTTATTTACTTGTTCTGCACCTAAAATATCATCAAGAGAATTCCACTCTTCATCATTAAATAAGTTTTCAAGCTTATAATTAAAGCTTTTCTGAGTATAAAATTCTTCATCCTCTAAAAGGGTTAACGGCTTAGCTCTTCCGCCAATTTCATGAAATTTAGAGTCTTTATAAAAAAGTACTTCTTCTGTACTTGGGAATATTTCTAAGCGAGGATTAATATCTCTTAGAATTGAAGCTGTGTTTTCATCACGAAGTTTTCCAACACTACACTTCCACTCATTGAGGATTGATTGCTTATCATAGTGATTAGGAGTAATGAACTTAACCTTATCAGCTCCAAACTTATTTCTTAACTTTAAAAAGGTAAGAACTGACCAATAGTTTTCCCCCATAACAATATGAGGGATATAATTTCTAATAACTTCTTGTGATTTTTCTAACGTGTGCTTTTTGAATGCGCGAATTCCAAAACCTGACATGTTTTCATCTCTCTTGTGAATTTAATTTGTGTGTTTAATTTCGCAAGAGTGATTAATTATTTAATCGCAAGCTTATCACCAGGTAGAATCATTCTTCTTCTGACAAGCTTGTAATTAGAGCGAATAATAGTATTTATATTCACCCCAGTCTTTCTTGCGATATCCCAAAGCGTATCACCTTTTTTCACAATATAAAACTTTTTTGGATCCTTAATGTGCTCACCAAGCCTTTTTCCACGGTTTACCCACTTCTTATATGCTCTGCGACGTAGAATCGATTTACGAGGTCTTTCATATAAATCTGCATAAAGATGATTTTTGCGTGCAATATGATCTTTTCTAAATGGTAAAAGTACAACTGATTTTGGATAAAGCCTTTTCTTAGGTCCAATACCATTTAACTCACTAAGAACATCAACTGGTACCTTGAATTTCCGTCCAACATGATGAAGATTAGCATAACCTCTTAATTGGTAAGGTGTGTAATCAGTTGCAATAACAAATTCTCTATTAGGATTAGTGTCCCATGCTACTTTTTTTCCAACTGGAACTCTTAAATTATATTCTGTTAGGTGTGGAGCTACCTGCCACCTTAGAATCTCAGGATTATATTTTTTCATCTCTTCAAATGTAACACCTAATACATCAGCAACTTTGTAAAGGTCGGTATTCCCCTTAACAACAATCTCCTCAAAATCTAAGGCCTTTTCAAACTCAACATTATCAAAACCAAAAACACTTAGGTTCTTTCCAATAATCGCAAGTGCCATAATTTTAGGAACATAATTCTTAGTTTCTGCTCTTAGATAACGTCCCTTTCTGATGTCCCAAAAGTTCTTAGTTTTATATCTTCTAATTGCTCTACCAATTTTTCCTTCACCAGCATTGTAACCGGCCATGGCAAGTTCCCAAGAGTCAAATCTCTCATAGAGATCTCTTAAGTACATACTCGCAGCTACTGTTGCCTTTAATGGGTCTCTTCTCTCATCAATAAAAAAGTCAACCTCGAGCCCATACTTTCGACCTGTGTATGGCATGAATTGCCAAGGACCCACGGCCTTGGCCCAACTTCTAGCATGATTAGAAAAACCACTCTCGGCCATAGAAAGATAAATTAAATCTCTTGGAAGACCTTGATCATTAAGAATTTTAGATAAAACTGGAGCATACTTTCCAGCTCTCTCTGCATACCTTTGAAAATGTTTGCGACCACGAGTAATAAAATACTTTATCCATTTCTCTGTCGCCTTATTATAAACAACAGGTATATCAAAATAATAATTTGAGAGTTTTAAATGTTCTGCTCCAAAAAGAAAGTAAACTTTTTTCTCTGACTGTTTGAGAACTTTGTCACCAACAGAGCCTAAAATACAATCACCACAGCTATTTAAATCTTCTTCAATTAAATGAGTTTGAACTCGTTCAATTTTCTTATCTTGCACAACTTTTTCTTGGGGCTGGTGAGCACATCCTTGAAATAAAAGAAGGGTACTAAAAGCAAAAATCCATTTATTCTTCACCAAAACTCCTTATATATTTTTAGTATCTTTTATTGTCTTTAAATTTATCGGTTTTGTCATCCACCCATTCAAAATAAGGCACACGATAAATTTGATCAGGTAAGATATGCCTAAGCCTGAACTCTTAAATTCTCTATGAGAAAATAAGGAAATGAAACTCTTAGTTTTAATCATATTCTCTATTAATAGCTTTGCCCTGGTTAAAGAGCCTAATTATGATTTTAGCTTAGATGAATTAAAAATATTTAGTCCCATGAATCCCTTGGCTCCAATAAAAGAAAAGTACCCAGACTTGAAGAAAGTAAAAGAGGAAAATGGCTTTGCTATCTATAAAACTTATCACACTCAACTTCGTTATAAGTTTCCTATATTGATTCAAGTTAAAAAAGATACCATCACTGATTTTTATGCTCGCTTGCCTGCTTACTTTCTTCATGATGTTTTTCACCAATCACTTATAAATCGCTATAAGATGCAGGACTACTATAAAAAGCATGAGGAGCAAGCAATTTATATTTGGAAGTCTAGGGACAATATCCACCATGTCTATTCTGGTGCTTGTTCAATTACCTGCTTTCCAATTTACTACGCTCAATATCCTGACAAGCATGACTTTGGTGCACTCGTACCAATTATAAAAATCATTCATAATAATTATGTTGAGAACTTTGAGAAAACATTCTTAATCGAAGAGGATGAACTTAAAGAAGCAGAAAAACCTAAGGGTAATTAAGCTTCACTTCTTGGTTCAAAATTATCTTTTGGATATATTACTCCCTCAGAAAAAGTAATAAGAGTTCGAATATTATTTACCAACGCAAAAGGTAGCTTTGCCACTGTGAAAAAAGATACATTGGTAGTTAAAAAACTTAATAGCTCTTCCCTACTCATTGGCTTTGTTTCAGAACGAAGTGTTGGATCTAATCTTAAAAACTGCATAAAAGCTGGTAACTTCTTAGTTCCATCCTGAGTAATAATTTTATTTTTTTCAATATCAATAAATACAGCCTCTCCACGAGACTCTTTTTGATTCATTACAACTAAGCCTTCTTCCACAGGAACTCCCCAAAATGCAAGAACACCCTTCTCAACTAATGACCAAGTAACAAAGCGAGTAAGCATCGTTCTCACTCCGTCAGTATTTGCACCAGGATTAATTAAACCAAGTTCCCACTCATAAGTAGTTTGGCTTAAAACCATCATACCAACATTTTTAAAACGATAAACTTCATAACTACCATAAGGAGTTAAGTTTTCATTTCCATACTTCTCCATCCCCATAAAGGATTGTGAGATCTGTCTTGCTACTTTATGATTCGCTTCTTTAATATTTAAAATTTTTGTTTCGTATCTTTTTAGATCTTTTAACTTAAAGTCTTTTTCAGATATTTCATCA
>CAJXHA010000064.1 GCA_913053615.1 uncultured Bacteriovoracaceae bacterium
AATTAAAATCCTTCATTTTTAAAAAAGAGATACCATCCATAAGCGAAGAACTTATTGTTTTTGAGCCTCTTGGATAATAAGCAATCCCGACCTGTGGACCAAATGCCTTGTCACCAGTAATAATATCTTCAACCAAGAGATCATAACCAACAAATATATCCAGTTTCTCTTTAATATTAAAATTATATTGAAACTTATATGCACCAAGATTAGACACCTGAGTTTCTTCTCCCTCAACTGAGGCATTTACATTGTATAGACCAAAACCGAAAGAAAGTTTTTGAGCATATGCTGGACCTATACTTAGTAGATAAATAAAGATAAACTTAAGCAGCTTGATCTTCAATTTTGCCCTCACTTTCATCAAGAGTTTCCATAAATTCATCAAATGCATCTTTCACTTGAGACTTCTCTAGCACTCCAAACTTCTTCGCTATATAGCGAGCTATTTCTTTTCTACTTTCTACCTTTAGTTCAATATCCCAATCCATATTATCTAGTTGAGCTAAGGTATTACCAAAAAGATATTTTTCTTTCTCGTCTAAGATCTCTTTTAACTGCTCTCTATCTTTTCGTTCAATGTTAAAACATGCATATGCCCAATTAGTAATTGAAAAAGCTTCAAATACTTCTCTTCTATCATCTTGAGCTAACTCAAAAAACTTATAAAAAGGTGCTCTTAAAGAATAGAGTTCATCATTACCAGATATAATTGCATAAATTTCTTTTTCTTCATGTGGCTCAATTTCATCTAAGTAATTTAACAAATCAGTTTTACTTTTAAATTTCTGTAAAGCTTCATACTGATACAGTGGCTTTAAATCTTTGCATTTTTGCATAAGCTTAACTAAATCTTTTCCATTAATTTTTATATCTTCAAAGTTTTCACTTAAAACTTCTCCCCAAGTACCAGGGAAGCACTCTCTAGCGACAGGAATTGATATATTTTTTGGAAAGAGCTTTAATATCTTCATAGCAGTCTCTTTATCCATCTCTTTGATAAACTTTGGTAAAAGATCATCTAAGCGCCACATATAGGCCAATAACTCATTAAGTTGATTTTGAGAGTTTTCATTACGTGAGCGTAACATTTTATCTAACACAACGATAACTGACCTTGTTGGGAAACCAATTTCCAAGAAGCCTTGTAACCAATCACTTTTTCTTCCAAGCTCAAAAATTCTTTTTTGATAATCTAGTGGGAATTCATATACTAAATAGCTAAAACTTTTAGGGTTAATTAATAACTCTTCCTCTAAGATAATTAGATCATTATGACTTGGAAAAGTACCTGATTTAACTAATTTCTCAATTCTTGATTTAACCATATCATGAATACGTTTGGGGTCTTCAATATTTAAGCCACCTGAAATTGCTCTTTCTTCTTGCGTTGACTTTTTACCAAGGTTAAGACTTGAAGATGATGCCATTGGGGCAATAGCGCCAGTGCTTTTTACATCTGAATTATCATTAGATGTCTTTAAAGGGGGACCAATTTTTCTAGAGAGTGTATTTAAACCAATACCGATGATCATTGTTGCAATCAATACACTAAGTAAGATCATGTAATCGATATAATCAGCTAATTTAAATTCCTTTTGAATTAATGGTCCATTCATAGTTTCAATTAAAATTCTATCTCTACCTGGTATAAGGTTAACACTTTTTAGTAGTGAATCTTTAAACCTACTGGTATCTTTTATCTTGATATCCTCATTAAAGACTAAAGTGATCTCTACCTCTTTGATTCGTTCATACAAGCTATATGTACTTCTAATAGGATCATCCCACTCATCAAGAATGTTCTCACTTTCATAGTCAAGAAATGGTAAATCACTTTCATCACCTTGAATCGACTTTCTTGTCAATGGTATAACCTTAACACTTACCGAGTATTTTGCGTCGGGGGAAAATACTTTAATATACTCCTCAACATCAGTCTTGATACTTTCTTGAACATCAATGACTCTACTTGTTTTTGCATGAACACTTAATAATGTTAAAGCTATTATTAATAAGATCTTCATACCGCTTCCTCTCTGTATAAAATGATAGCTATCGTTCTTGACAGCTCTTTTTGTATTTCTTTATCAAGTTCATTAATTCCAAAAACTTCTTTCGCTTTTTTGGATAAAATCCCCTTTCCTCCTATTTCCATCCTTCTTTTAGGAATCCCCTTAGCTTTTAAATAATGCATAACTGAAATACTTCTCAAAGCACTCAGCTCAATATTATCTTTGTAGCGATGTCTAGAACTTACAGGGGTACTATCTGTAAAAGCTTGAATCTTAATTCTATACTTGCCTGAGTATGGCATATATTTTTTTGCAAATTGATCTAGAATACTTTTGGCTTCAACTCTTACATCTGTTTTTCCAGACTTAAAAAAACTCATCCCCTTGAAAATAACAAATATCCTTCCTTTTTGATCCATATGAACACTAGTCAAATCTGAAATCACTTGATCTCCCTGAGCTAAGGCATTTTCAGATAAGTCATTTTCAGTTGAAGCAATATCTCTTATCGCCGACTCTTGTAGCTTTAATTCTTTCTCTTTTGAGAAATCAAAGGAAAAGAAAATAACAAAAAAACTTAATAATAAAGTAATCATATCACCGTAACTAATAGCCCAAGAGCCCTCATGATTTTCATTTACATTTAAGTATTTAGATCTTTTCATTTTATGCTACATCCTTTAAATAGTTTTCAAATGAAAGCTTATTATTATGACCTGGTAGATGTGCATTCATCTCTTCAATTGCTTCAACTAAATTTACTTTATTATTAATTAATAACACAGCCTCCAATGAGATATTTGCGAGTCTCTCATCTTCCAATAAATTATTATGAATCCTATCTCCAATCGGTGATACAAATATATTAGCAATTACAATTCCATAAAACGTTGCAATTAAGGCAATGGCCATCCTCATTCCCGTTTCTTGTGGGTCCGCCCCTTCACTCAATCCCTTCATCAAGTGCACTAACCCGAGAACAGTTCCTGCTAATCCAAAAGCTGGAGGATATTTAGAGAGACCTTTCACCCATGTTGAAACAATTATTCCATCCTCTAAATACTTATCAATGCGCATACTTAAAATAGATTTAATCTTCTCACTCGTAAAACCAAGCTTCATTAACTCATAGCCATCAATCAAAACTCTTTGGTCTAATCTTTTTGCTTGTGAAGGATCAAACTTATAACCCTTAATTAAGTTCATAGCATTACTAATACAGTCTTCTCTTAGGCCTTGATTATTATTTATTCCTCTATATACAATTGAAAAAATATGTTTAAGTTTTAATGATGGTAAAGTCATAAATGATGTCGCAAACGTACCAAGAGCGACAATTGAAAATGCAATGACATCCCAAAATTGTGCTACACTTTGATTCAAATGCTCTAGTGAAAGTTTAAATCCAAATGTTATAACAATGAAACCAAATAAAATTTTCATTTAAAACTCCCCACTAATTTTTCTCATTATCTTTTTTCTTTTAAAGTTATTAGGTGATAACTCATCAGCTTTTCGATAATAATAAAGTGCTCGTTTCTTGTTATTTTGCAGAAAATGAATGTTTGCCAATAAATCGTATGCAACACTAAGTTCTGGGTAAGTAGTAATAAGTCTCTTTGCCATGAGTTTGGCATTTTCATAATTCTTTATATTGATATTATTTTGAATTTTTGCAACTTCGGATGAAACTTTATCTATTTGGGCCATAAAGTTTGTATCTTCTTTGTATTCTTTTTTCAGCTTTGCGGAAACATTCATACGCATATTTCCTTCGGGCCTTGCTAAGACAAAGTTTTTATCTTCATATTCCTTATGAGAAAATACGATATGAACCATTTCATTATGAAATAATTTATCATTATCTATAACTAGTGGAGTTTGGCCTAAGTTTTTGATAGATCCATCTTTTTCAATAACACTCACTTCAGACTTTGTTGGATAACTCTCAAAACTTGTTCTATTATGAGAACAGCTAATAAATAAAAATAGTATAATAAGTGACAACTTCATTTTCGTCTCCCGTACTATACTATTCGGGATTGTATTAATTTTTCTTTAATAAATGATGATTATTCAAGCACTTGTAAGTTAATTATTAAGAAATACTTAATAAAAACAAGTCTTTAGAAAAGAATTTCGACTAAAACGAGTAAATTAGTCCACCAAATGCTCTTTCAATATATCCTTCATTTACGATGGGACTCGCTTGCAGATCCTTATGTAAGAACTCTTTTACATAGTTTAAATTAATATTCCAATTATCACTAAGTTTCATAAGAAAGAAGATACTGTAAAAGTCATTAATACTTTCACCTGGATTAAAGTATTCCCTATCTGTTCTTACTTCATCTCGATAAATACCGTATTGATAAAAGTTTTCATTTGCATCGATAAACCTCTTCCCTATTGAAGCTCTTAACATAGTAAAAGGTAGAGATTTAAAAAGAACACTAATAGGAAATCCACTTCCTAAAGCTAAGCTTGTATTAGAACCATTATAAACTCCAATAAGATCTCTTCTATGTACTAAGTTTATACTTATAAACTTTACTCTTACTCTTAATCCAATAGAGCCTTCAATTGTTCCATCTCTCTCTTCAATTCCATCTAATTTACTACTTTCTTCTGGATCAAAAGGACCTGAGAATAAATTAGGCATTAAAGAAGTACTAAGACTAAAATATGTATTTAATTTATGCTCATAACCGACAAAAGGTCCCCTTACAAAGAATCCACCATTGCGATAACCAATATAGGGAAAGGCCCTAAGCTGGCTTTTTAATCCTTTATATGGCTGCGATCGATAAAGTGTGAATAGCCCCGTAGACCATCCATCCTTTGGGCCACTTGGATTTGCCTGTGCCTTTCCTACTCTTGGCTCTTGAGACCAAACACTAGTTATATATAAAAAAATTACAATACTTAAAAACATATACTTCATGCCAATATTATACACGAATTTCTAATAATTTTAGCTAGATATGAGTTAGTTTGACGCATCTAATTATTATATAGATATCATATTTTAAATCTATTTCAGCTAAGTACGCACTGGTGCTAGAACCTGTTCAGAGTTTGAGGAAGAGATGACGAAGAATATATTAATTTTAATAATGCTACTTTTTGGATTTCAGTTTTTCATTTGATTTAAAATTGTAGGGGATTTTATTTCGAGAGAGTATCTAAGAAAAAGTTTTTAAAAAAAGTTTTAAGAGAAAGAGAGTAAGAAGAACTGAGAATCAAAAAGTACACCCTAAGACGAAAAAAATAGGCCCAAGAATTTGGGCCTTTTTTTTTATAATCCTATACTTAAAGGAACAGATACACTTAAGAGATAATAAGTTGCTTCATCACTTCGACCAGAATCATTTACTCCGGCCTCTGTTTCAAACTCAGCAAACTTTAAATTTCCAGTTTCAAAATTCAACGAAACAAATGGCAATACTTTATAACCAATTCCTAAAATAAAGCCACTTCCTTTCAAAAAGTCTCCGCTATCCTCAACTGTACCGTCACCGGCAAAAACATAAGTCCCCCACACTCTTAAAAGCATTGGAAAATTATATCCCGCAAAGAAGCCATAACTTGTAGTACTTAATTCAGAGTCATTATCATCATCGATAGTCCAATTTCCGATACGAGCATCCATACCAATCATAAAGCCCATTCGCTCTATACCAGCACGTGCACCATACATGGTCCCTGAAAAGTTATCTTTATCACTTGCTCCATCTGCTTGAAATTGTCCATTAAAGTTCATCCCTGCAAAAGGCTCAATCATAAAGGAAGCATTCGCAGTGGCACTTATAAGAAGAATTAAACAGATTAAGTACTTCATATTTTATCCTATAGGTTAAGTGGTAATGATAGAGATAAGAGATAGTGGCTACCTTCAAACTCTGAGTCACCTTCTACTCCACCTTGAGTTTCAAACTCATCAAATGAATAATTAACCATTTCAAAATTCAGAGCAACAAATGGAAGTCCTGTATAACTTAAACCAATAATTGTTGAACTCATTCCTTTATAAGTATTCCCATCTTCTACTTCACCTTCACCAGAGATTGCCATTTCAGCGTATACTCTAAACATTACTGGAAACTCATATCCTACAAAAGCATAAATTGGATTATGGCTATATTCTGCATCGTCTTGTCCATCTACTTCAAACGATGCTGAAAAGTTTCTCCAGTCTACACCTAATTGTAAACCTAATGACTGATAACCTAAGCGAGCACCATAAGTTGTTCCTGCTGAAGCATAGTCTCCATCGCTATTAGCAGTTTCCCACTCACCATTAATGGCCGTACCAAAATAAGGCTCAATTAGTAAACTTGCATTCGCCTGAAAGCTAATAAAAACTAGGCTTAATAATAAAACTAATTTTTTCATAATATACTCCTTATATTATTAATATTTTTATTTTTAGAAATCTAAAGGTAAAGAAACCGAAGCAATATAAGCAACAGTATCGTAATCAAATTTGATATTGCTTGCTTCACCTTCATAATTTAAATATTGAACTTCTAAGTTTAATGAAACTAAAGGAAGACCTGTGAAACCAACTCCAAGACCATAGCCATCTTTGAAATCCAGTGATGTTTCCACGTCACCTTCTACATCTGCGTCTGAAGAAATAAAGTACTCTCCCCAAAACCTTAAAAGAATTGGTAGATCAACTCCAACGAATGCTGAGATATTATTCTGGCTTTCACCGTCTACAGATAAAATTTGATAATCGATTCCGGCACTAACAAGTAAAAAGCTATAACCTACTCTTGATCCCATGGCCGTTACTGTTTCCTCTACATCATCGGCATCTGCACCATTAGCTAGATCTAATGTTCCAGCAAAGCTACCAGTTCCAATGTAGGGATCAATAAGAAAACCTGCGTGTGCATTAAAAGTTAACGTAAGCAAAAATAGTGGTAAAAGTAGTTTTTTCATAAACTAACTCCTTCTGATCTAAAATGCATTACGTTACCCACATACATTTTAGAATTTAAATTAATGGGATGAATAGAGGGAGAAAATTTTGCATGTAAAAACTGTGGTACTTTTTTCATACTCTCCACTCCATGAGGTGTATTTATTTAATATTATTATAATCGATTTGGTATCTTTCTCAAATATTTCTTAAGTTTTTATGATACACTCGCTCTTAATGGAGTATATCTATCTGGCATTAATTGGTACATCTGTGGGCTTTGTAAGCTCATTCTTCGGTATTGGCGGCGGATCAATTATGATTCCACTCCTCTATATTCTCTTTCCTAAAATGCCAGCTCAGGCGATTATAGCAACCTCATTAGGGACAATTTTCTTAAATAGTGGACTTAATACTTATCGCTATAAAGCACAATTACCTCCGGCGAGAATTGTGCTTAATATGATTATCGCTACCAGTATAGGTGCTTATCTAGGTAGTAAGTTAATTTATTCAATTCCATCTGAAGTGGTCAAAAAAATCTTTGCCTTTATTTTAATTATCGCAACCATAAGAGTGTTTAGATCTAAAAAAGTTGATGACAATAATCTTTTGAAGATACATGACTTTAAAGTTTTCCAGACTGCTTTTGGAGGTGCTTTAATATCTAGCCTTACAGGGCTTGGTGGTGGAATTTTATTTGTTCCCATGTTTATGAATATTGTAAAGCTCCCAATGAGGCTGATATCTCCCTATTCGAACCTTGCGATGACTGTAGCAACCCTTATGGGCCTTCTGCCACACTTTTATAAAGATATCGTTTATGAATCTGAACTTTCTCTTATCAATCGCACTTTCATAGGCCATGTAAATCCAATTATTATTCTTTCTTTATTTGTTGGTGCTTTTTTATTCTCTAAAATAGGTGTTCGCTATAATAATCGCGTTGAGGATCATACGAAGAAGTACCTTCTGTGTAGTTTATTAATTATCTTTTCATTGAAAATTTTGATCTTTTAAAAAATAAAAGGAGGATTGCTCCTCCTTCTATAGATTGATTGCATTGTTACCAGACACTTTGCGGGAATGTGTGCTTGGACAATTCAAGTTTGACATACCAAACACTTGTTTGCAAGTTAAAATTTAAAAAGATTTGATTACTATGGTAAGCGCCTTAAAGGCTTAAAATCAAAAGGCTTTTTCTAAATATTTTGAAAAAGCATTTTTATAATTGAAACCGATAACTTAAAATAAACTTAAGTTCATAGCAAATTACACGCATACAAGTCTTTTGGCTTACAGGAAGTAATTCAAAAGGCGTTTTACACTCTATTTGCAATCCCATTCTTCTATTTATTTTGTTTTGACGCAATACTCTTACAGCGCAAAATCTTAACATTTGTGAACGTAAGTCCCTATTAAGAAAGACTTTAGGAGTTTTTGTCTGATAATTTCTTACACCTAATTGGCAATCGAAACCGCTATTGGTTTAATCATTCAACACACAAATTGAAAGCTTTTTTGAGAGAGAGCTTTTTACAAGGAGAGAGTGATGAGTAAATCAAAGAAGATTACCCACTTAAATAAGAAACAATACAAGTTTCTTGAAGACAAGGTTTTGGCGGAAATTGAGAGAATTGAAAATAAACTAGCTACCGACAAAACTCATCTTGAATTAAACAAGGACAGCTCTGGAAGAGACGAAGTTGATTCTGCTAATGACGATATCTTAAAGCACACAGAACTTCGCTTCCAAACAAGAGAAACTCTTTATCTAAAAAAACTCAAAAAAACACGAAGACTTATGCTTGAAACTGATGAGTATGGACTATGCCAAGACTGTGGTTCTGAAATCGGTTTTCAAAGACTACAGGCGAGACCTACATCTGATATGTGTATTGCATGTAAAGAAGAGTCAGAAAGAGATGAATTTCAAAACTTTCATGGACGTAAGTCAAAGTCACTTGGACAACAAATTAATTTAGTAGGAAGAGCATAATTTAAATGCATAAATAAATTGGGGAGCTTAAAGCTCCCCTTTTTTTATTTTATCTAAGAGGTTTTTACAAGCATCTTCTAATAAATCGAGTACAAACTCAAAGCCCTGACTGCCACCATAATAAGGATCTGGAATCTCTTTTACGTCCGAGTATTTTTCACTCAAAAATGAAGTCATTTTAAATATTTTACTCTTAAATTCATTTTGATAATCAAGATTTGTAATATTGAAATAATTTGAATCATCCATAGTGATGATTAAGTCGTAGTACTCAAAGTCCTTAATCTTAAAGCCTCTAGATATTGAGTTTAAATTTATACCTCTTTCACTAGCTGCCTTACGCATACGAGCATCTGCTTTTTCACCAACATGATAGGCACTAGTCCCGGCCGATTCAACCTCTAATTCACTTCCAGCAATATGTTCTAGAATTCCATGTGCCGCAGGAGAACGACAAATATTTCCAAGACAAATAAAAAGTACTTTCTTATTTGGTTTTGTCACAACTTTGAACTTTATTAATCATATCTTCTAATTTAAGTTTTTTCCAAGGCATTACAGACTCTAAATAGCCAACAAATTTTCCCTTACAAGACCAATTACAATCCTCTGCAATATCAAAACAAAACTTTGCTTGGTATTTTTCTGGAAATTTCTTTATCGCTTGTGGTTCAACCTCTAAAATAATTTCTATCTCAGAAGTTGTATTCTCTAATGCAATAAAGGTAACTTCTTTATCTGTTTTGGACTTCAGTCTCGCAACAACTTCATTATGTCCCTTATGTAATAAGTAAACGTCTGAGGCCTCTTGTGCGAATGCCTTTGAAACAAAGATTAGGAATATAATTATCAAAATATTTTTCATAAAATATCCAATGCGTTTCTACGCTCACATGCCATAAAACTTTCAAACTTTTGCATAGATTCAGGAGACTCCTCTTTAAGCTTTACGATCATCTCCACATCATTTAGTTTTCTCAGTTCAACAAATAAGTTTTTAAAGTCTTTATTAATATCAGCTTCTAACTCTTCATACTGCTCTTGATAAGCGGCTTCTTGAGAAGTATTCCCTGCATTTGCAGCGTTTCTTAAATTTCTTCTAATTGCTTCAAAGCGCACAGCATACTGACTTGCTAGGTTTTTATAATAATTCATATTCAATCTAATGAACTCTCTTGAGTTTCTAAACATCTCTGAATAAACCTGATAAGTAGAATTATTATTTGCCAAGCGGTCGATCTCAGTTTGAACTGCAGCACTATCTAGTTGATCAGCAAATTCTTTTAACTTAAATATATCGTCAATTCCACTTGCCTCAAGTCTTGTTTCACTACAGTGATAACAAACTTCATTTGCCTTGCTCTCTCCTAGAACTTTATTATCTCTAGAGTAAAGAGGTACCGAGTTAGACATTAAGTCATTAAATAAATAATTTCTTGGATTTTTATAAGTGTCATGTCCAATTTGTTTTAACTTATTTCTAGCAAAAGTGAGTGAAGTTAATGAGGAACCTTTTAAAAGATTGGCGGCATCATTATCAATGGATTGATAATGAAAATTAAACATATTTGTGTGCCTATGCCCAGCTTCTCTATCTTCTCCTTGCAGACCGATTGCCTGTAAAAAATCATTGCCTTCATTATCATCATACTCAGTGGCCCAGTAATCCCAACCAGCTGGTAAGTACTCTCTATTTCGTGCCCAGGCCATATTAGCACTCCAAGCAGTAGAGAGGTTATCACTGTCTACAGATGTTCCACCACACATGGACTTAATATTTTTGAAATTATGATTAGCGAGTTGATCATTAAAGCCTGGCCAACATATATGTGAGCTAAAAGTGACATCTGTTCCTTTAGGAACTGCATTATCTAAATTATTTAACACATTCTGATATCTCTCATAGCCTCCTCCATAAGGTAGGCTTGAACTTGAACCGTGATCTACATAAGAAATATGTAATCTGTCCTGACTTGCATCAAAATTATGCTTGGCCATGAAATCAATTAGTTTTTGATCAGTATCACTTACACTTAGATCATGGGTTTTAAAAACCAGACATCCCATTTCTTGTGCACGCTCTTCCACCCATTCGGCACGATGAAAGTGTCTACCAGCATCAGCGGCACCTAAGAAGACATGGACAAAACAACGTCCGTAGCTAAGTGTAGATAATAGAAGTAAAAATAGAATCCCTTTCACACATACTTAATCGGTAAAAGGTAAATAAAAGTTAATCTAAAGAGAGCTTAACTCTATATCCCCGACCACTACCGTCAGTTAACTCAACCCCAAGTGCATTAAGCTCATCTCTAATCTTATCTGCCGCTTCCCAGTCTTTTGCGTCTCTGGCTTCTTTTCTTTTTTCGATAAGTTGCTCTACACTGGCTTTATCAATCTTATTTACCTTAAGAGCGATTTCATCTAATTGATTTAACATGGTCGTTGGATCTTCATTAAAAAGTGCAGAGATTTTTCCATACTTCATTATCCAAGCATAGAACTGATTCGAACAACCTTTGTGATTAACATTGCGTTTTTGTTTATTGCCAAAGCCAAGAGCATTAAAAGCTCTAACCCCTTCAAAGACATAAGATACAAATTCAGCAGTATTAAAATCGTCATCAAGAGAGGCCTTAATCTTCTTATCTAATTCATCTAAGGTTATTTGAAAGTTCTTATCAACGACTCCCTCACCATCGACCATATCAATAGTCGCTTTTGCAAGTTCTATTGAGCTATAAATACGATTAAGAGCAGCAATAACCTGAACTATTTTCTCATCACTTACCGAGAGCATAGAACGGTAATGAACTGATAAGAATAAGTATTTTAAAATTTCAGCGTGATAATTCTCACAAAACGAGCGTGCAGTCATAATATTACCAAGAGACTTACTCATTTTCTCATTATTCATATTGATAAAATTATTATGCATCCAATAAGTAGAGAAGCTCTTATCACAACAACCTTCACTTTGAGCAATTTCATTTTCATGATGTGGAAAAATTAAATCAATTCCTCCCCCATGGATATCAATTGAGTCTCCAAATAGAGATCTATTCATAGCACTACATTCAATATGCCAACCGGGACGACCTTTACCCCATGGAGAATCCCAACTAGGTTCACCTGGCTTTGATGGTTTCCATAGAACGAAATCACCTGGATTTTTCTTTCTCTTATCAACATCTACTCTATGAGCATCGAGTTCATCTAATTTTTTCTTAGAAAGTTTTCCATATGTTTTAAAAGAATCGATTGAATAAAAAACTTCCCCATCAATCACATAGGCCCTGTCTTTTGCAACAAGTGTCTCTACAATATTTATAATTTCAGGAATATGCTCGGTAACTTTTGGGTTATGATCATGTTTCTTTAAACCCAGTGTCGCAAAATCTTGCTCAAACTCTTTAATAAAACGCTCACTAATTTCAATTGACTCCACACCTTCATCATTGGCACGTTTAATAATTTTATCGTCCACATCTGTATAATTATAAGCGTAAGTTACATCGTACCCTGAGTGCTCTAGCCAATTGCGAACAAGGTTAAAAAAGATTGGACCTCTAAAGTTTCCAATATGTAAGAAGTCATAAACAGTAGGTCCACAAACATACATTTTTACTTTATTTGGTTCGAGTGTTTTGAAAGTTTCTTTTTCACCTGAGAGAGTATTATAAAGTTTAAGACTCATGGCTCATCCTCTTTTATTTGATTTACTTGATTTTAATAACTACAGAGCTTAGTTAATAAATGAAAGCTCACCCTTTATATAGTCCTTATCTTCAGACCTTGCAAATATAACTGTGTAGATTTCAATTTCATCGGTATCAACATTAATCTTATGATGCCCTTGAATCATAAGAGGAAGATTCTTATTCTTCCACATATCTTCTTTTATTCTAATTAGACGCTCAATCATATCATGTGAAAGTACCTTGTTTGGGAGCATGGAAACCTCTTCCCACTTATTATCAAGGTATACATCAAGATATTTCTTAGCGACTTTTACTTCATTTTGAATACTCATGCACTTTTCACAATATGGTTCACTTGATATTGCACAAAGACCGAGAGAGTACTCTTCAGGGTGATCAATGCAAAAGTGGCCCCCACTCTCTTGGCGCATTCTTAATGCCTTTAATAAATCAGCAGATACTGTTCGAGTGAGTTTAATTCTTTCTTTTTTTTCAGGACTTTCTACCGAGTCATGACTGAGCTTCTCGGCCTGATTTCCTCTTTGTAATTCAATTTCTTTTTCGCGCAATTTTAGAAAACGCCAACCAATAATCCCTAACACAGCAATGAGTGCCAGAACACAGATGATGAGAATAATAAGTAAAATATTAAATGATTGGTTCATTAGTAAGTAAATTCTATCTCGTAACCTTGATGACGTCTAATATTTATTACGCCATGCTCAAATATAAAGTACTGTCCCTTAATTCCAACAAGCTTTCCAGTAATTTCCGGAGTCTTTTCAAAGTTTAAAGAGCTAACTTTACTTGGATATTTCTCAACAGGGTAAGAGAATTCATACTCTTTAACATCAAGTACATTTGCCTGATTCTGTTCAATGACTTTAGAGAACTTTTTTAAGACTTTTTCACGTACCTTTAGTAGATCGACATCTTCTAGATCATTCTTAAGCATTTTTCGCCAATTGGTTTTATCTCCAAGTTCTTTAGCTATTTCAATTTCAATTAAGCCTGAAGTTTTTCTATCTTTTACTTCTAAAATAGGAATGGCCTTAAATGCACCTTGATCCATCCAACGATGAGGAACATTCTTTTTTCTGGTAATGCCAACCTTAACATCTGAGGACTGAGCAATGTAAACAATATGGGGTTGAAAACAGTTGTCTTCCCCCCACTTTTCATCACGACAAGTTCCATGTGAAAAGTGACAAAGCTCTGGCTGGAATATGCACTTATCACACTCAGGAAGAGTAATAAATGACTCCCAAGAGTAGCCTTGGTGATAGAGTTGCTTTACCTTTTTTCCTGTTTCGATACAGAACTTATTTCCAGTATGTTTAAGTGTTATTGATTTACCAATAAGTGAGTTCAGTTCAACCTCAGTAGCACTCTCCCCACCGAGAGGAAGAGTGTATTGA